>JAQGMY010000220.1 GCA_028292105.1 Ramlibacter sp. | reverse complement strand
AGCGTGCCGCCGTACTGGATTTCCATGCCCGCCATGGGGAAGCGCCAGCCCAGCACGCCGTCGGTGTCCTCCGTCCACTGCAGGATGTCGATGAACTGTTTCTTGATGAAGTCCATCAGTCCCATGGCGGCCTCTCCTCGTGGTTCTTCGGTGCGGGTGATGATAGCGGCGCGGGGATGGTGCGCAAGCGCAGCTTGCACACCCTACGGGGTGCGGCCCGACCTCGTAAATTCGTAGGGTGTGCAAGCTTCGCTTGCGCACCTCCCCCTGCTCAAACCAGGTTGCGCAACTCCCGCAACGCCACCGACAGCATCGCCAGGTCGCTGCCCGGCGTGTCCTGCAGTTCCGCCAGCAGCCGGCGTGCCCGCTCCAGCGCCTGGTGGTTGCCCTGTTCCCACAGGTCCAGGATCTCGCGGGCGCCGCCCTCATGATGGCTCACCGCCTGCAAGGCGATCGAGCGCTGCAGGTCGGTGACGTCGTCGCTCAGCGCCAGCTTCGCCAGCCCCTGCCAGAAGTTGTCGGCGGGCAGACCCTCGATCTGCTGCTGCATGCGCTCCAGGCCCAGCCGCTCGCCGACGCCCGCATGCACCTGAGCCGTCAGCTCCAGCGGATGCTTGCTGGCGTCCGCGATCTCTGCGATGTCGAGTGCATGGAACAGCACTTGCGCCGCATCGACCTGCGCCGCGACGGCCGGCGGCACGCCGGCTGCGATCCAGCGCCCGGCGCGCTCCGAACTGGCCGCGGCAGTTTCGAGATGGCTGCGCAAGGCCTGCACCGCCGGTGCGAAGCGGCTCACCTGCTGCTGCGTGGGTTCGAACAGGCGGCGCGATCGCAGGAACCAGGTGGTCGCCCGCGTCACCAGGCCGCGCAGCGTGATGATCATCTGCGCCTGGATCTCGTCGGGCACCTTCGAATCCAGCGCCTCGATCTGCTGCCACAGCGCCACCATCCCGAACACCTCGCGGCTGGCGAGGTAGGCGCGCACCACCTGCGGCGGCGTGGCCCCCGTGATCTCGCCCAGGCGATGCACGAAGGTCGGCCCGACCCGGTTCACCATGCTGTTCAAGACGTGGGTGGCGATGATCTCGCGGCGCAGCGGGTGGCGCGGGATATAGGAGGCGTAGCGCTCCTTGAGCTGCGTCGGGAAGTAGCGCTCCAGCGCCGTGGCGATCCAGGGATCCTCCGGCAGGTCGGAGGCGATGAGCTCGTCGTTCAGCCACATCTTGCTGTACGCCAGCAGCACCGCCTGCTCGGGGCTGGTGAGGCCCAGGCCCTTGAGCTTGCGCTCGGCGATCTGTTCGTCGCTGGGCAGGTACTCGATGGCGCGATTGAGCTCGCCCTTCTTCTCGAGGAAGCGGATGAAGCGCGCCTGCGCATCGAGCTGCTGCACCGCCAGCCGGCCACCGATGGACAGCGCCTGGGTCTGGAAGTAGTTGTCTCGCAGCACCAGCGCCGCCACCTGCCCGGTCATCTGCGGCAGCAGCGTATTGCGCTGCTTCTCCGTCAGCTCGCCATCCGCCACCGCCAGGTTCAGCAGGATCTTGATGTTGACCTCGTGGTCCGAGGTGTCGACGCCGGCGGAGTTGTCGATGGCGTCGGTGTTCAGCTTGACGCCATGGAGCGCCGCCTCGATGCGTCCGCGCTGCGTGAAGCCCAGGTTGCCGCCCTCGCCCACCACCTTGCAGCGCAGCTCGTTGCCGTTGATGCGCAGCGCGTCGTTGGCCCGGTCACCGACCTGCGCATGCGATTCGCTGGAGGCCTTCACATAGGTGCCGATGCCGCCGTTGTAGAGAAGGTCGACCTTGGCCTTCAGGATCGCCGTGACCAGCTCGGTCGGCGTGAGGTGCTCCGCCTCGACGCCCAGGATGGCACGCGCCTGCGGCGACAGCGGCACCGACTTTTCCGAACGGGCCCAGACACCGCCGCCCGCCGAGATCAGCTGGGTCTCGTAGTCGGCCCAGGAAGACCGCGGCAGCTTGAACAGGCGCTCGCGCTCCACGAACGAGGCCTCGGGGTCCGGCGCGGGATCGATGAAGACGTGCCGGTGGTCGAACGCAGCCACCAGCTTGATGTGCCGCGACAGCAGCATGCCGTTGCCGAACACGTCGCCCGACATGTCGCCGATGCCGGCGACGGTGAAGTCGGTGGCCTGCGTGTCCATGCCGAGTTCGCGGAAGTGGCGCTTGACGCTTTCCCAGGCGCCGCGCGCCGTGATGCCCATCTCCTTGTGGTCGTAGCCCTGGCTGCCGCCGGACGCGAAGGCGTCGCCCAGCCAGTGGCCGTACTCGGCGCTGATGCCGTTGGCGTAGTCGGAGAAGCTCGCCGTGCCCTTGTCGGCGGCCACCACCAGGTAAGGATCGTCGCCGTCGATGCGCACCACCTGCGGCGGCGGCACCGTCTTGCCGGACACCAGGTTGTCGGTCAGGTCCAGCAGCCCGCGCAGGTAGTCCTGGTAGCAGGCCACGCCTTCCTTCATGAAGGCTTCGCGGTCGCTGGCGGGCGGCGCCTTCTTCAGCACGAAGCCGCCCTTGGAGCCGACCGGCACGATCACCGTGTTCTTCACCATCTGCGCCTTGACCAGGCCCAGCACCTCGGTGCGGAAGTCGTCCGGCCGGTCGGACCAGCGCAGGCCGCCGCGCGCCACCTTGCCGCCGCGCAGGTGGATGCCTTCGAAGCGCGGCGAGTAGACGAAGATCTCGTACAGCGGCCGCGGCTCCGGCAGGCCCGGCACCTTGGACGAGTCGAGCTTGAAACTGAGGAAGGGCCGGCGCGGACCGGCCGCGCCGGAAGCACCCACCCCCGTGCGCCAGAAGTTGGTGCGCAGCGTCGCCTGGAGCAAGGCCAGCAACTGGCGCAGCACGCGGTCTTCCGACAGGTTGCTGACCTTGTCCAGCGCCTGCTCCAGCGCGTTCACCTGCGAGGCCGCCGCGGTGTTGTCGTGCGACTGCGGATCGAAGCGCAGCCGGAACAGGGACACCAGCATGCGGGCGATGCGCGGATGGTTCGCCAGCGTGGCGGAGATCGTCGCCTGCGACTGGGCGAAGCCGATCTGTTTGAGGTACTTGGCACAGGCGCGCAGCACCACGATCTCTTCGGCCGACAGGCCGGCCAGCAGCACCAGCCGATTGAAGTCGTCGTTCTCCACCTCGCCGCGGAACACCCGGGCGAAGGCGTCCTCGAACAGGCGCGCCAGCGCCTCCTGCTCGATCTGCGGATTGGGCTGCGCCTGCAGCGCGAAGTCGTGCAGCCAGACGGTGGCATCGCCCAGTTCCAGGCGATGGTTGTCCTCGGCCAGCACGCGCACGCCCATGTGCTCCAGCATCGGCAGGCTGTCCGACAGCACCACGGGCGCGCCGAGGCGGTAGACCTTCAGTCCCAGGCTGCCTTCGGCGCCGCCGAAGGGCCAATAGAGGGCCAGCGCCAGCGGCTGGTCCGGCGTGAGCGCGTCCATCTTGCGCAGGTCGTGCACGGCCGCGCGCGGCGCGACGCGCTCGCGGTAGGCCACCGGGAAGGCGGCGCTCCAGCGGCGGTTCAGGGCCAGCCCGGCGGCTTCGCCCTGGGCTTCCACCAGCGCGTTGCGCAGGTCGTCGTCCCAGCGCCGCGCCGCCTCGGCCAGCTTGCGCTCGAGGTCCTTGCGGTCGATCGCCGGCATCGGGTTGGGGG
>JAQGMY010000199.1 GCA_028292105.1 Ramlibacter sp. | reverse complement strand
CGATCGACCTGGCCGTGCCGCCTTCGGGGATGACCGACGCGAGCATGAAGCCCACCGGGTCCGACTATGACGTGGCCGTGCTGCTGGCCAAGGACCTCGGGGTGGCCCTCGAAGTGGTGCCGACCGTCGGCGCCACCCGCATCCCGAACCTGCAGACCGGCAAGGCGGACATCATCATTTCCACGCTGGCCTATACGCCGGAGCGCGCCAAGGTGATCGACTACTCGGTGCCGTACGCGCCGCAGATTTCGCTGGTGGGCGGCGTGAAGGGCATCAACGTCAAGAGCATGGCCGACCTGGCCGGCAAGAGCGTCGCGGTCAACCGCAGCACCACGCAGGACAAGGACCTGACGGACAACGCGAAGGGTGCCAACGTGGTGCGCTATGACGACGATGCCGGCGTGATCACGGCGGTGGTCACGGGGCAGGCCGACCTGGTGGGCACGTCCAACGCGCTGTTCCAGGCCATGCAGCAGAAGGCGCCGCAACGCAACCTGGAGATGAAGTTCGTGCTGCGCGTCAACGACCTCGGCATCGGCGTGCGCAAGGACGACCCGCGCCTGCTGGCCTGGGTGAACGACTGGGTGAAGGCCAACCACGCCAACGGCAAGCTCAACGAAATCTTCAAGAAGTACCACGGCACCGAGATTCCCAAGGACGTCGTGGAGAAGTGGGTGAAGTAAGGGCCATGCTGGCCCTGATCGACACCCACCACCACTTCTACGACCCGCAAGCCCACTACTATCCCTGGCTGAACGACGCGGGCCAGCCGGCGCATCGCTACGGTGACCACTCGGCGCTGAAGCGGCCTTACCTGCCGGCGGATTACCGGCGCGACACGGCGGGCGTCGACCTGCTCGGCAGCGTACATGTCGAGGCCGAGTGGGACCCCCGGGACCCCGTGGGCGAGATGCGCTTCATCGCTGCCCTGCGTGAAGAGTCAGGCCTGCCCTCTGTTGCCGTTGGGCAAGCCTGGCTGCACCAGCCGGACGCGGCGAACACGCTGGAACAGCTGGCCGATTTCGATTTCGTGCGCGGCGTGCGCCAGAAGCCTCGGGCCAACCCGGCGCCCGGCGGTCCGCCGGGGGGCATGACGGATGCGGCGTGGCGGGCAGGCTACGCGCGGCTGGAGCCCCACGGCTTGCACTATGAACTGCAGACGCCCTGGTGGCACCTGGCGGAAGCGGAGCGGGTGGCCGCCGACTTCCCGCGAACGCCCATCGTCATCAACCATGCGGGCATGCCGTCGGACCGCAGCGAGGACGGGCTGCGTAGCTGGCGGACGGCGCTGGCCGCAATGGCCTTGCAGCCCAATGTCTCCATCAAGATCAGTGGCATCGGCGAAGCGGGCTACCAGTGGCGGCTGGATGCCAACCGGCGTGTCGTGCTGGAAGTGATCGACCTGTTCGGTGTGGACCGCTGCATGTTTGGCAGCAACTACCCCGTTGACAGCCTGTGCGCGTCGTACCAGGACATCGTCGATGGCTTTGCCGCGTGCGTCGCCGGCTTCAGCGCTCAGGAGCGGGCGCAGCTGTTCGTGGAGAATGCGCGGCGGATCTATCGCATCCCCGTGTAGCAAGGAAAAACAATGAGTGGACGAACAAGCCTTTTCGCTCGCGGCGTGGCGCTGGCGGGCGGAGCGGCGCTGGTGTGGCGGCGCTGGACCCAGGGCCCGATGCCGCCGGCCGCGGTGGGCGGCGCTCCCCACATCCCGCCGGGCCGGCCGCAAGGCGCCGTGCCGACGCTGAAGATGCCCACGGCGCGGGGATGGGCCTCGGGGCAGACGCCGGTCGCGGCGCCGGGGCTGGCGGTGAACGCGTTCGCCGCGGGACTGAAGCATCCGCGCTGGATCCACGTGCTGCCCAATGGCGACGTCGCTGTGGCGGAGGCAATGCAAGCGCTCCGGACGCCGAAAAACGTGTTCGACCACGCGATGGTGGCCACCCTGCAGCGCGCGGCCGCCATCGGCGAGAGCCCGAATCGCATCACGCTGCTGCGCGACGCGGACGGCGACGGCGTCGCGGAGACGCGCCACACGCTGCTGCAAGGCCTGCGGCAGCCGTTCGGCATGGCGCTGGTCGACGGAACGTTCTACGTCGGCAACACGGACGGCGTGGTCGCGTTCCCGTACACCACGGGCATGACACGGATCGAAGCCTCTGGCCGCAAGCTCGCGACCTTCAAGCCCGGCGGGCACTGGACCCGCAGCCTGCTGGCCAGTCCCGACGGGCGCCGCCTCTACGTCGGCGTGGGATCGCTCACCAACATGGGCGAGCTCGGCGCCCAGGTCGAGGAGGGACGCGCCTGCATCGTCGAACTGGAGCTGGCGAGCGGTCGCGAGCGCATCTTTGCCGACGGCCTGCGCAACCCGGTGGGCCTGGCCTGGCACCCGGAGACCGGCGAGTTGTGGACGGTGGTAAACGAACGCGACGGCCTGGGCGACGAAACGCCTCCCGACTACCTGACCGCCGTACGTGACGGCGGCTTCTACGGCTGGCCGTATTGCTACTGGGGCCGCACGGTGGACGACCGAGTGCAGCCGCAGGACGCCGGGCGGGTGGCGCAGGCGATCACGCCGGACTATGCGCTCGGCGGGCATACCGCCTCGCTCGGCCTGTGCTGGATGCCGCGCGGCACGCTCCCGGGCTTCGACGAGGACGGGATGGTCATCGGGCAGCACGGCTCCTGGAATCGCAGCATCCTCAGTGGCTACCGGGTCGTATTCGTGCCATTCGCGAACGGCCGGCCCACCGGGCAAGCTCCGCGCGATGTGCTCACGGGCTTCCTGGCCCCGGACGAAAGCGAATCCTACGGGCGACCCGTGGGTGTGGCGATCGGGCCGGACCGCCAGTCGCTGCTGGTGGCGGACGACGTGGGAGACGTGGTCTGGCGAGTCGGCCCGCGGTAGGATCCTGGGCGGCGGTCAGCGGTGGCCATCAAGTCCTGATGGAAGCAGTTCAACCGTGTGCTCTGCGCGAAAGTGCGCAACGTGCTAACCTCCGGGCTGCTGAACGTTGAGCAGATCATCGCTCCTCAAGGTATTACTGTCTCCCTCCGGCGAACTTGCAACCCGCCGCGTCGTTGTCTGAATCCCTCCCGATGTCTTCTGACGTTGCGCATCGCGCAGCAGGTTGCTGCGCGGCACCTGTGCGCACTACTGGGCGCCATCATTGAGAAAGGCTCGCCATGAGCTGCAAGATCTACGTGGGCAACCTGCCCTACTCCGTGACCGATGCCACGCTGGAATCCAACTTTGCCGAGTTCGGCAGCGTTTCCTCCGCCAAGGTCATGATGGACCGTGAAACCGGCCGCTCCAAGGGCTTCGGTTTTGTCGAAATGGCGTCTGCGGAAGTTGCCGAGGCTGCCATCAAGGCGCTCGATGGCATGTCCGTGGATGGACGCTCGATCACCGTGAACCTGGCCCGCCCTCGTGAGGAAGGCCGTGGCCCGGGCCGCTCCGATGCGAACGGTTTCAAGGCCAGCAACCGAGCGGACGTTGGCTATGGCAATGGCGGCTACGGCGGCGGTCGTTACTGACACTGGACGCTGCCCCTCAGAAAACCGGCTTCGCCGGTTTTTTTACGTTTGGACCAGGCGCTGACCAGTTGATTGGCTATTCAGGTACCGCTGCCGGTGTCACCACGATCAGCCAGCTGCCGTGTGATGGCGAGCAGCACGCACGGGGCGCGCCTGACGACTGCTTCTGGCCGGGAGCGGCCCTTCGCGGTTTATTGGTGAGGGAAGTCACGGGCTCGGCGGATTCGCGGCTCCATGCCGGCCGCTAACGCCCTTAGCCCGCCGAAGGACTGGGTCTTGTGACCTCAAGTCTGGTCATCAGCAGCGAGTGCGGATGCCGCCCT
>JAQGMY010000186.1 GCA_028292105.1 Ramlibacter sp. | reverse complement strand
TCTCCAGCGACCGGATCAGGCCGTGCAGGTCTTCCGGCCGCACCGACTTGCCGCGCGTCACTTCCTTGAGCTTCTCGTAGGCGCCCTGCACGCCGTAGCGGCGCATGACGGTCTGGATCGGCTCGGCCAGCACTTCCCAGGCGCCGTCGAGGTCCTCGCGCAGCGCCTCCTCGTTCAGTTCGAGCTTGCCCAGGCCGAGGCCGAGCGAGTGGTACGCAAGCGCCGCATACCCGAGGGCGACACCCATGTTGCGCAGCACGGTGGAGTCCGTCAGGTCGCGCTGCCAGCGCGAGACCGGCAGCTTTTCCGACAGGTGCTTCAACAGCGCATTGGCCAGCCCGAGGTTGCCCTCGGCATTCTCGAAGTCGATCGGGTTGACCTTGTGCGGCATGGTCGACGAACCGATCTCGCCTTCACGCAGCCGCTGCTTGAAGTAGCCCAGGCTGACGTAGCCCCAGACGTCGCGGCACCAGTCCACCAGGATGGTGTTGGCGCGGGCGATGGCGTCGAACAGCTCCGCCATGTAGTCGTGCGGCTCGATCTGGATGCTGTAAGGCTGGAAGGTGAGGCCCAGTCCCAGCGGCTCATGGCTTTCGACCACCTTGCAGCTGAAGGCTTCCCAGTCGAACTCGGGCCAGGCGGCGAGGTGCGCGTTGTAGTTGCCCACCGCGCCATTCATCTTGCCGAGCAGCTTGACGGCGGCGATCTTCTGGCGCGCCGCCTGCAGCCGGACGACCACGTTGGCGATCTCCTTGCCGACGGTGGTCGGGCTGGCGGTCTGGCCGTGCGTGCGGCTCAGCATGGGCACGTCGGCGTAGGCATGCGCCATCTCGCGCATCTTCTCGATCACCGCGTCGAGTGCCGGCAGCATCACCTGCTCGCGTGCGGCCTTGAGCTGCAGCGCGTGGCTGGTGTTGTTGATGTCCTCGCTGGTGCAGGCGAAGTGCACGAATTCGCTGGCGTTCTTCAGCTCCGGGCGGGCTTCGAAGCGCGATTTGATCCAGTACTCCACCGCCTTCACATCGTGGTTGGTGGTCTTCTCGATGTCCTTGATGGCGTTGGCGTCGGCTTCGGAGAAGTTCTTCACCAGCCCCAGGAGGTAGGTGCGTGCGCCCGGCGTCAGTGGCTTGAATTCAGCGAAGCCGGCGTCCGACAGCGCGATGAACCAGCACACTTCGACCTGGACCCGCTTGTGCATGTAGCCCTGTTCGCTCATCAGCGGACGCAGCGCCGCCAGCCGCTTGGCGTAGCGGCCGTCCAGCGGCGAAAGGGCGGAAATCGTGGAGGGGGCCATTCGGGGAATTGTAGGCGGCGCCCTCGTGGGGCATGGCGGCGAGGGCCTGTCGCACGTGCACGACAGCCGCGAAAATGCCTTCCCCTAGAATGAAACCGTCCCGCCGACCAGATCTCCAACCCGGAACTCGAACACCCCATGAAGTTGATCGGAGCTACCACCAGTCCCTATGTGCGCAAGGTGCGTGTGGTCATGGCCGAGAAGAAGCTGGATTACCACTTCGTCGAGGAGGACGTGTGGTCCGCCGACACGACGATCATGCATTCCAACCCGCTGGGCAAGGTGCCTTGCCTGGTGATGGAAGGCGGCGAGGCCCTGTTCGATTCGCGCGTGATCGTCGAATACCTGGACACGCTGTCGCCGGTCGGCAAGCTGATACCGGCGGTAGGGCGGGAGCGGGCCGAAGTGAAGACATGGGAAGCACTCGCGGACGGTGTGCTGGACGCCTTGATCCTGGCGCGGCTGGAGGCCAGCTGGAGCGGGCGCGACAAGACGCAGCGCAGCCAGGCATGGATCGACCGCCAGCTGGAGAAGACGCACGCCAGCCTGAAGGCGATGAGCCAGGGCCTGGCCGACAAGCCCTTTTGCGCCGGCATCTACCTGAGCCTCGCGGACATCGCGGTCGGCTGTGCCCTCGGCTATCTGGACTTCCGCTTTCCAGAGATCGACTGGCGCAGCACCCACCCGAACCTCGCCAAACTGCACGAGAAGCTGGCGCAGCGTGCGAGCTTCGCGGAGACGATGCCGGGCTGATCGCTGGGTAGCTCTTAGGGTGCGCAGCTTCGCTGCGCACCACGCCAGCCCCGCAAGGTGCGCAGCGAAGCTGCACACCCTACCGGCCGCCACGCAACGACGGCCCTGCGTGGCCGCCGTCCGGCAAAGAAAAATGCTGCGAAGCGCCCCCAGGCGAAGGAGGGAGGGAGGGAGGAGGAGAAGAGTCGCCTCGGGATTGCGCCCGGCCCCTTGGGACCGGCCGGCTTCGCAGCATGAAAAACGGGGAGTCCTGCCTCTTGCGGTGATGGACTCGTGGCTGCGGCTCGCGGTTCCCGGCGACCGGCCGCGCGGATGGTAAATTTTTGTGACCTGTTTTCGCCGCTGCCTTTTCCGCCGGAGACGGTCCGACGGCAGGGGTGGGCGACAATGGCTCCAGCTTCGCGCGGTCGGGCTTTCAAGCGGACAACTCGGCCACGGCCTAAAATCGCTGTTCACGAAAGATGGCAATGCTGTATCCGGAACTGTTCAAGCAACTCGAGTCCGTCCGATGGGACATGGACAAGGACATCCCATGGGCCCAGTTCGACGCGTCCCTGCTGTCCGAGGAGCAGGCCCAGACGGTGAAGATGAACGCCATCACCGAATGGTCCGCGCTGCCCGCCACCGAGATGTTCCTGCGTGACAACAAGGACGACAGCGACTTCTCGGCCTTCATGTCGATCTGGTTCTTCGAGGAACAGAAGCATTCGCTGGTGCTGATCGAGTACCTGCGGCGCTTCCGGCCGGACCTGGTGCCGACCGAAGCAGAACTGCATGCCGTGCGCTTCGAATTCGAACCGGCACCGCGGCTGGAAACGCTGATGCTGCACTTTTGCGGCGAGATCCGCCTGAACCACTGGTACCGCCGCGCGGCCGAATGGCACACGGAACCGGTCATCAAGCACATCTATACGACGCTGAGCCAGGACGAAGCACGCCACGGCGGCGCCTACCTGCGCTACATGAAGCGCGCCATCAACAACTTCGGCAACGAGGCGCGCGCCGCCTTCGCCAAGGTGGGCGTGCTGATGGCCAGTGCGCGCCGAACTGCCCAGGCGCTGCACCCGACGAACCTGCACGTGAACAAGGCACTGTTCCCGAACGACACCATCCAGTCGCGCCTGCCGGACCCGGAGTGGCTGGAACACTGGCTGGACACGCAGATCAAGTTCGATGCGGTCTGGGAGACGAAGGTGGTCGAGCGCATCCTGCACAACCTGAGCCTGCTGATGGATCGCAGCTTCAAGACGGTGCAGGAGCTCAATCGCTACCGCAAGGAAATCCAGTCCAGCCTGGGCGGGGCCGTGGTGCCCAAGCCGGCCTGAGCTCCGTGGACGGCCCGGACTTCCTGGCCAAGATCGTCGGCCGCGAGCAAGCCCCCGCCCGGGTGGCTGCGCTCGACGGCCCGGTGGTGTTCACCAATGGCGTGTTCGACGTCCTGCATCGCGGCCACGTCACCTACCTCGCGCAAGCCCGCGCGCTCGGCGCCCATCTCGTGGTCGCCCTCAACACCGATGCTTCGGCGCGCCGGCTCGGCAAAGGCCCGGACCGTCCGCTGAACCGCCAGGAGGACCGCGCGACGGTCATCGCGGCGCTCGCTTCGGTCAGCCTGGTCACCTGGTTCGACGAAGACACGCCGGTGGAACTGCTTGCCCAGCTGCGGCCGCAGATCTATGTGAAGGGCGGCGACTACGACATGCGCCAGCTGGCGGAGACCAGGCTGGTGGAGTCGTACGGCGGCCGCGCAGTGGCGATCCCCTTTGTCGAGGGCTATTCGACGACGGCTTTGGTGGAGCGGATCAAGCAGGCGCCGTAGCGGTGCGCAGCAAGCTGCACACCCTACCGACAGCACCGATCGCACCGATCCCACCGATCCCGCCGATCCAACCGATCCAACCGATCGCACCGATCGCACCGATCACACCGATCCCACCGATCCCACCGATCCCACCGATCCCGTAGGGTGTGCAAGCTTGCTTGCGCACCATCCCCGCGCCATCAATGCGGCTCCACGGCCGCTGCCGGCGCCTCACCACTCCCGCGCGGGTGCCGGATCTTGCGCCCCATGCGCCGCAGCCAGTGCTCGACGTCGTCCATGATCTCGAACACCACCGGCACCACCAGCAGGCTCAGCACCGTCGACGTGAACAGGCCGCCGATCAC
>JAQGMY010000168.1 GCA_028292105.1 Ramlibacter sp. | reverse complement strand
ACTACGACTGGCTCAAGGGCCGCTTCACCAGCCAGGCGATGATGACCAAGCCGGGCATGACGGTCTCGCGCTGGATCGACGGCGTGATGGAGAAGAACGAGCTGATCGACCAGGACCCCAACCTGCGCGCGCTGTTCTTCTGGGGCCATGCGCCGAACTCGCAGACCCGCGGCCTGGAGATGAAGAAGGCCATGGACAAGCTGGACCTGCTGGTCGTGGTGGACCCGTACCCATCGGCCACCGCCGCCATGGCCGCGATGCCGGGCGACCCCAAGGACCTGAACGCCAACCGCGCCGTGTACCTGCTGCCGGCCGCCACCCAGTTCGAGACCAGCGGATCCGTCACCGCCTCCAACCGCTCGCTGCAGTGGCGCGAGAAGGTGATCGAGCCGCTGTGGGAAAGCCGCAGCGACCACATGATCATGTACCAGCTGGCCGACAAGCTCGGCTTCGGCAAGGAACTGGTCAAGAACTACAAGATGCAGAAGGTCAAGGGCCTGGACGAGCCGGTGCCGGAAGACATCCTGCGCGAAGTGAACAAGTGCATGTGGACCATCGGCTACACGGGGCAGAGCCCCGAGCGGCTGAAGGCGCACATGCGGCTGATGGGCCAGTTCGACGTCAAGACGCTCAAGGCCAAGGGCAGCGTCAAGGACAAGGAAACCGGCTACGACATCGAGGGCGACTACTTCGGCCTGCCGTGGCCCTGCTACGGCACGCCCGAGATGAAGCACCCGGGCTCGGCCAACCTGTACGACACCACCCGCCACGTGATGGACGGCGGCGGGTGCTTCCGCGCCAACTTCGGCGTCGAAAAGGACGGCGTCAACCTGCTGGCGGAAGACGGCTCCTGCCCGGTCGGCTCGGACATCACCACCGGCTACCCCGAAGTCGATCACATGCTGATCAAGAAGCTCGGCTGGTGGGAGGAACTCACCCCGACCGAACGCGTGGCCGCCGAAGGCAAGAACTGGAAGACCGACAACTCCGGTGGGCTGATCCGGGTGGCGATGAAGAACCACGGCATCCACCCGTTCGGCAACGCGAAAGCGCGCGCGGTGGTGTGGAACTTCCCCGACCCGATCCCGCAGCATCGCGAAGCGATCTACAGCACCCGGCCGGACCTGGTCGCCAAGTACCCGACGCACGACGACAAGAAAGCCTTCTGGCGCCTGCCCACGCTGTACAAGACGCTGCAGCAGAAGAACGTGCTCGACAAGGTGCACGAGAAGTTCCCGCTGATCCTCACTTCGGGCCGGCTGGTCGAATACGAAGGCGGCGGCGAAGAGACCCGGTCGAACCCATGGCTGGCCGAACTGCAGCAGGAAGCCTTCGTCGAGATCAATCCGAAGACGGCGGCCAGCCGGCAGATCAGGAACGGCGACCGCGTGTGGTTGCGCTCGCCCACCGGTGCGCAGTTGAACGTGCAGGCCATGGTGACGGAGCGCGTCGGCCCGGACACGGTGTGGATGCCGTTCCACTTCTCCGGCCGCTGGCAGGGCGCGGACATGCTCGCGTACTACCCCAACGGCGCGGCGCCGGTGGTGCGCGGCGAGGCGGTCAACACCGCCACGACCTACGGGTACGACAGCGTCACCATGATGCAAGAAACCAAGACGACGATCTGCAACATCGAGCGGGCAGCTTAGAGGACCCGGGGACGAAGCAACGGCTCGGGCCCCTCTGATCAGGAGATAGAAGATGGCAAGAATGAAATTCGTCTGTGACTCCGAGCGCTGCATCGAATGCAACGGCTGCGTCACGGCTTGCAAGAACGAACATGAAGTGCCGTGGGGCGTGAACCGTCGCCGCGTGGTGACGCTCAACGACGGCGTGCCCGGCGAGAAGTCGATCTCGGTCGCCTGCATGCATTGCTCGGACGCACCCTGCATGGCGGTGTGTCCGACCAACACCTTCTACCGTACCGAAGAGGGCGTGGTGCTGCACGACAAGGACACCTGCATCGGCTGCGGCTACTGCAGCTATGCCTGCCCGTTCGGCGCGCCGCAGTTCCCGTCGGCCGGCACCTTCGGCGTGCGCGGCAAGATGGACAAGTGCACCTTCTGCGCCGGCGGGCCCGAAGCCAACGGTTCGCAGGCCGAGTTCGAGAAGTACGGGCGCAACCGCCTGGCCGAAGGCAAGCTGCCGGCCTGTGCCGAGATGTGCTCCACCAAGGCCCTGCTCGCCGGCGATGGCGACGTCGTGGCGGACATCTTCCGCAACCGGGTGGTCAAGCGCGGCAAGGGCGCCGAAGTGTGGGGCTGGGGCACGGCCTACGGTTCCAAGCAGGCGGGGCAGCCGAACGGAGCCAAGTCATGAAAGCCGCACTGCTGTTGATCGCCGCAGCGTTCGCGCTCGCCGCTTGCGCCGACCGCGAGCAGACCGCCAATGGCATCAAGTCCGACAGCGCGCCGTTCAACGGCACCAGCCACCCGTACGTGGCCGGCGGCTGGAAGCCGGGCGACCGCGCCAGCTGGGAGCAGCAAATGAAGGTGCGCACCGTGCAGGGACAAAACGAATATGCCAAGGTTCCTTGAACTCGCGGCAACCGCGGCCCTGACGCTGGCCCTGGCCGGCGGCGCGCTGGCGCAGGCGACCACCTCCGCGCCGGCCGGCGGTGGTTCCACCACCACGGCCGCACCCGCCAAAGCCGGTGACGACCTGCCGCCTGCCGCCGCAGCGGGCGGCATCCAGGGCCAGAACATCTTCGAAGTGAAGCCGGAAGTGAAGCCCGACGCTTCCTCCCTGCCGGGCTACGAGAAGCAGACCAACGGCGAGCGCAATCGCGTGCAACCGGGCAACAACGCGCCGATGTGGCGCGCGGTGCAAGGCGGCGCCGACGGCTACAGCAGCCTGCCGAAGTCGCAGGCGCCGGAAGCCGGCAACCTGATCCAGGCCCCCGTGCAGTACCCCGGCGCGCGCATGGTGACCGCGGGCGAGGCGTGGCGGCAGGTTCGCAACAACTGGATCCTGCCTTACGGCGGCTCGTTGCTGCTGATCGTGCTGCTGGCGCTGGGCATCTACTACTTCACGCGCGGCCCGATCGCCCAGCACGGGGCCGACACCGGCCGCAAGATCGAACGCTTCACGCCGTTCGAGCGCGCGGCGCACTGGGCCAACGCGGTCGCTTTCGTGGCGCTGGCGGTCTCCGGCATCGCGATGGCCTTCGGCAAGTTCTTCCTGCTGCCGGTGATGGGGCAGACCCTGTTCGGCTATCTCACCTACCTGCTGAAGAACATCCACAACTTCGCCGGCCCGCTGTTCGCGGTGTCGCTGGTGGTCGTGTTCTTCGTCTTCCTGCGCGACAACTGGCCGCAGCGCGGCGACCTGCGCTGGCTGCTCAAGGGCGGCGGCCTGTTCGGTGGCGGCGAGCCGCCCTCGCACCGCTTCAACGCTGGCGAAAAGCTGATCTTCTGGGGCGGCGTGCTGGTGCTGGGCAGCATCGTGGTGGCGTCCGGCCTGGTGATGGACAAGCTGATCCCCAACCTGGTCTACGAGCGCCAGACGATGCAGGTGGCGCACATGGTGCACGCGGTCTCCACGGTGCTGATGATGGCCATGTTCTTGGGCCACATCTACCTGGGCACGGTGGGCATGCGCGGGGCCTACACCGCCATGCGGCGCGGCCAGGTCGACGAGGCCTGGGCCCGCGAACACCACGCGTATTGGTACGAAGACATCAAGTCCGGCAAGATCCCCGCGCAGCGCAGCACGCCGCTGGTGATCGCCGACGACAGCGCCGAAATCGCGCGGCCCGCCTGAGGAGAACCAAGATGATTCGCTGGATGTTGACCGCGGCCGCCGTTGCCGCATCGGGACTGGCCCTGGCCAAGCTGCCGCCGCTGGACGAGGCGGCGAAAGCCAAGGCCGCCGAGGCCGCCGCCAAGGCCGCATGGCAGGGCAAGGTCGACCAGTACCTGCTGTGCAAGTCGCAGGACAAGGTCGCCGCCTACTACCGCAAGACCGGTGGCGCGAAGGCGGCGAACGCGCTGGCCAGCACCACCGGGCCCAGCATTTCCGCCACGGCCGTCACGCCGGCCGGGGCGACGCCTCCCGCAGGCGCTGCAACTGCAGCCGCAACACCCGCCACTGCCGCGGCCGCGGCCAGTGCCGCAGCACCGGCCACGGCCGCAGCCACGCCCCCGGCCGCGTCCGCGTCGCAAGGCGGCACCCCGGTGGCCACGGTCGCCACGCCGAGCATCTCGCTGGCGACCTGCACGGATCCGGGTCCCTTCGCCTATGCCCCGCCGGAACAGAAGCCGCTGGAGACCTCCGGCGCGCATTCGCCGGCAGCCACCGCGACCAGCCCCCCAAGCGTGCGTGCGGAGTCGGCGACCATGACCCCGGCCAAGCCAGGCACCGCCACCAAGCCCTGAAGCACCGGTGCGTCCTGAAGGCCAGCCTCGCGGCTGGCCTTTTCATTTGCGTTAGCCTTCGCCCATGACCCGTCCCCTGCTGACCGAAGCCCGCGCGCCGCTGACCCGCAGCGTGCAGAGCATCAATGCGCACGGCGAGACGGAGACGATCTCCATCCCGGCCGAGCGCGACCTCACCATCTACATCGACAAGCGCGAGCTGGTCACCCTGATGACCTTGGGTGCGCATCCCGAGTGGCTGGTGCTGGGCTACCTGCGCAACCAGCGGCTGGTGTCCTCGCTGGACGCGGTGGCGTCGGTGACCGTCGACTGGGAGGTCGGTGCGGCCGCCGTCAAGACCCACACCGGCATCGACCACATCGAGGAGCGCACGTCCAGGCGCGTGGTCACCACGGGCTGCGGCCAGGGCACGGTGTTCGGGCAGCTGATGGACGACATCGACAACTTGCGGCTGCCGCACGCGCAACTGACGCAGGCGCAGCTGTACGGCATCGTCAACACCATCCGCACGCAGGAGAGCACGTACAAGTCGGCCGGCTCGGTGCACGCCTGCGCGCTGTTCCGTGGCGACCAGATGCTGCTGTTCGTCGAGGACGTCGGCCGCCACAACGCCATCGACACCATCGCCGGCTGGATGTGGCTGCAGGATTACGGCGCGAATCCAGAGCTCCCGCTGGTTTTCTACACCACCGGGCGCCTCACCAGCGAGATGGTGATCAAGTCCGCGCAGATGGGCGTGGCCATCGTCATCTCGCGCAGCGGCATCACGCAGATGGGCTACGAGGTCGCCGAACGCGTCGGCCTGTGCACGGTGGGCCGCGCCACCGGCAAGCACTTCCTCTGCTACACCGCGCCCGAGCGCCTGCTGCTGCAGCCCGAGCTGGCCGGGCCGCGCCTGCGATCGGCGAGCTGAGGCGATGGAAACGCTCAACCTCACACCCTGGCTGCGCGAGGGCCTGCGCGCCGCCTTCCTGCGGCGGCCGCACATCGAGCGTGCGCCCACCCCGGCGGTACTGTTCGGACTGGGACTGTTCTCGGTGGTCATCGAGCTGGTGCTCGGCCGCTACGAGGTGGACGGGCCCGCCGTCTTCAACCTGCGCGGCTGGCTCGCCCCCTGGTGGGCGGTCAGCGCGACGATCCTGCTGGTATGGGCGCTGTTGTGGCGCCAGGAGTCGCCCCGCGCGCCGAACGAAGGACTGGCGAGCTGGATGGCGCTGTGGGTGGTGGCCAGCATTCCCCCGGGGGTCGTCTCCCAGTTGCTCGCCGCGGCCAACGCCCACGAGCAGATGCCGCAGCGGCTGGCGCAGTCGCCGGTTTTTGCCTGGGCCGTCTATCTCGCGCTGTGGGCATGGACGCTGTCGATCGCGCTGCGCCTGGGCGCCAACTTCGGCCTGGGCCGCACCCGCCTGTTGGCGATGGGCCTCGGCTTGCTGGCGATTTTCGGGGTGACGGCCTGGGAGATCCCGGACCGCCCGTGGCAGGCCCCGGCGGCGCTCGCGCCCGAGGCCCCCAAGCTGGGCCTCAGCCAGGAAAGCATCGAGGCGCAGCAGGAGGTGTTTCGCCGCGCGATCGCGCAGCTCGCGCCGCAGCGCCCGGACGTGACGGATGTCTACGGCCTGGTGTTCGCGCCCTACGCTTCGGAAGACGTGTTCCTGCGTGAGAGCACCATGGTGGCGGACCTGCTGGCGCAGCGTTTCGATGCGAAGGGTCGCGTGCTGCAGCTGGTGAACCACCCCGATACCGTCGAGCGGCTGGCGTGGGCCACGCCGCTCAACCTGAAGCGGGCCATCGACGCCATCGGTGAGCGCATGGACCGCGAGCACGACCTGCTGGTGATCTACATGACGTCGCACGGCGCGCGCGACTTCCAGCTGGCGGCGGCCAATCCGCCGCTGGAGGTGGACGCGATCAGTCCGGGCGAGCTGCGCAAGGCGCTGGACGAAGCCGGCATCCGGCACCGCGTGATCGCCATCTCGGCCTGCTTCTCGGGCGGCTGGCTCGGTCCGCTCGGCGGCGAAACCACGCTGGTGATGACCGCCGCCGATGCCGACCACACCTCCTATGGCTGCGGCCGGCTGTCCGATCTGACCTTCTTCGGCCGCGCGATGTTCGACGAGCAACTGCGCAAGACGCACTCGTTCGAGCAGGCTTTCGCGGCCGCGGTGCCGGTGATCAAGCAGCGCGAGATCGACGCCGCCAAGCCCGACGGTTTTTCCAATCCGCAGATCAGCGTCGGCGAAAAGATCCGCCCGCTGCTGAAAACTCTCGAGGAACGGCTGCACCGGCCGTAGGGTGTGCACGCTTGCGTGCGCACCATTCACGGCTGCGGATGGTGCGCACGGCCGCCATGGTGCGCACGCGAAGCGTGCACACGCTACAGGTGACACCGCGCGTCGGAATCACCGCCGTCACGCCCGCCTCACTCTTTTGCGGCAAGATCGCCGCATGATCCCGAAAGCTGCCTGGCCCCTGGGCTGGCGCACCCTCTGGCGCGATTTGCGCGCCGGCGAGCTGCGCCTGCTGATCGTTGCCGTGACCCTGGCCGTTGCCGCGCTCACTGCGGTCGGCTTCTTCGCCGACCGGCTCAAGGGCGGCCTCGCCCGCGATGCGCGCCAACTGCTGGGAGGAGATGCGGTCGTGGTCAGCGACCAGCCCACGCCGGCGGCTTTCATCGAGCGCGCCAAGGCCCTGGGCCTGCAAAGCGTGACCTCGATGGTGTTCCCGTCGATGGCCCGCGCGCCCGATGCGCAGGGCGGCGCCAGCCGGCTGGTCGCGCTCAAGGCCGTCACCGAGGGCTATCCGCTGCGCGGTGGCCTGCAGGTGGCCGAGCAGGCGGACGCGCGCGGCAGCCCGACCCGCGACGTGCCGCGGCCCGGCGAAGCCTGGGTCGATCCGGCGGTGCTGGAGTCACTCGGCTTGCGCATCGGCGATCCGGTGCTGCTCGGTGACGCCCAGTTGCGCATCACCCGCGTGATCACCGTGGAGCCGGACCGCGGCAGCGGCTTCCTCAACTTCGCCCCGCGTCTGATGCTGCACGCAGCGGACCTGCCGGCGACCAAGCTCGTGCAGCCGGCCAGCCGCATCGGTTACCGCTTTGCCGTGGCGGGCAACGACCCGGCCGTGGCGCGCTTCCTCGCCTGGGCTGCGGCGGAAGCGAAAAAACCGGAGGTGCGCGGCGTGCGCATCGAATCGCTGGAAAGCGGCCGGCCCGAGATGCGGCAGACGCTGGACCGCGCCGAAAAATTCCTGAACCTGGTGGCCCTGCTGGCGGCGCTGCTCAGCGCGGTGGCCGTGGCGCTGGCGGCACGCGGCTTCGCCAGCCGCCATCTGGACGACTGCGCCATGCTGCGGGTGCTGGGCCAGAGCCAGCGCACCATCGCCTTCAGCTATGCCTTCGAGTTCGCGCTGATCGGGCTGTTCGCCAGCCTGCTCGGGGTGGCGATCGGCTTCGCGGTGCACTTCGTGTTCATCGCCATGATCGGCAGCCTGGTGGAGACCACCTTGCCGGCGCCCGGCTTGTGGCCGCTGACCTTCGGCATCGGCATGGGGCTGACGCTGCTGTTCGCCTTCGGGCTGCCGCCGGTGCTGCAGCTGGCGCAGGTGCCGCCCTTGCGCGTGATCCGCCGCGACATCGGCAACCTGAAGCCGGCCTCGCTGCTGGTGCTGGCCGTGGGCATCGCCGGCTTCGCCGCCTTGCTGCTGGCCGCCAGCAGCGACATCAAGCTGGGCGCGATCGCGGTCGGCGGCTTCGCCGGTGCGGTGCTGGTGTTCGCCGGCCTGAGCTTCGTGGCCGTCAAGCTGCTGCGGCGGATGGTGAACGAGACGACGGCCCCGCGCTGGCTGGTGCTGGCCACGCGCCAGATCAGCGCGCGGCCTGCCTACACGGTGGTGCAGACCAGTGCCCTGGCCGTCGGCCTGCTGGCCCTGGTGCTGCTGGTGCTGCTGCGCACCGACCTGATCGCGAGCTGGCGCCAGGCCACGCCACCCGATGCGCCCAACCGTTTCGTCATCAACGTGATGCCGGAGCAGAGCGACAGCTTCGTCAAGCAGCTACGCGCCGCCGGCGTGCAGCGCCTGGACTGGTACCCGATGTTCCGCGGCCGCCTGGTGGCGGTGAACGGCCGCACCGTCACGCCGGACGACTTCACCGAAGAGCGCGCCAAGCGGCTGCTCGACCGCGAGTTCAACCTGTCCTTCGCCGCCCAAGCGCCGCCGCACAACAAGGTGGTCGCCGGCCGCTGGCAGCCGGAGGAACAGGGCGCGGTCAGCGTCGAAGACGGGCTGGCCAGCACGCTGGGCGTGAAGCTCGGGGACACGCTGCGCTTCGACATCGCCGGGACGATGAGCGAAGCCAAGGTCACCTCGCTGCGCAAGGTGGACTGGGGATCGTTTCGCGCCAACTTCTTCGTGATGTACCCGGTGAGCTCGCTGCCGGACCTGCCGGTGACGTACATGGGCGCGTTCAAGGCGCCCGAGCGCAAGGGCTTCGATAACCAGCTGGTGCGCGACTACCCGAACATCACGAACGTCGACATGACCGCCACCATCAATCAGGTGCAGGGCGTGCTCGACAAGGTGATCCGCGCGGTGGAGTTCCTGTTCGGCTTCACGCTCGCGGCCGGCGTGGTGGTGCTGTTTGCCGCCGTCACGGCCACGCGCGAGGAGCGCGCCCGCGAATACGCGATCATGCGGGCCGTCGGCGCGCGCAGCAGCCTGTTGCGGCAGGTGCAGCGTGCCGAACTGGTCGGGGTCGGCCTGTTGGCCGGCTTCCTGGCCAGCATCGTGGCGTCGGTGGTCGGCTGGGCATTGGCGAAGTACGCCTTCGACTTCGCGTGGACGGCCTCGCCCTTCGTGCCCTTGGCCGGTGCGCTGGCGGGCGCGGTGCTGGCGCTGGCGGCAGGCTGGTGGGGCATGCGCGAAGTGCTGAGCCGGCCGGTCGTGGAAACCTTGCGCCGCGCGGCCGAATAGCGGGGCTGGGACAATGGGGGGATGCAGATCCAGGACAAGCCCCCCTTCGACACGCCTTTCGAATGGATCGGCGGCGAAGAGAAAGTGAAGGCGCTGGTCGAGCGCTTCTATGACCTGATGGACCTGGAGCCGGCGTATGCGGAACTGCGCGCGGCCCATGGTTCCGAGCTGGAGCGCGCGCGGCAGAACCTGTTCTGGTTCCTGTGCGGCTGGCTCGGCGGGCCGCAGCACTACACCGATCGCTTCGGCCACCCCAGATTGCGCATGCGCCACATGCCCTTCAAGATCGGGATCAAGGAGCGCGACCAGTGGCTGGCCTGCATGGACCAGGCGATGGGCGAGGTGGGCGTGGACGAGACCTTGCGCGCCCGGCTGCGTGAGTCGTTCCACCAGACCGCCGACTGGATGCGCAACGCGCATGGCTGAACGCTAGCTGGGCTTCAGCAGCACCACCACCGCGCCAGCGCCACCTTCATCGGCCCGCGCCTGCACGAAGGCCAGCACCTCGTTCTTCTGCACCAGCCAGCTGTGCACCTTGCCTTTGAGCACTGGCGTCTTGCCGGGTGAGCCGAGACCCTTGCCGTGCACGATGCGCACGCAGCGCAGGCCCTGGCGCACGGCCTCGCGCAGGAAACCGGCCAGGGCCTCGCGCGCGTCTTCGCGCCGCAGCCCGTGCAAGTCGATCTCCGACTGGATGCTCCACTGACCCTTGCGCAGCTTGCGGGCGACGTCGATGCCGATGCCGGGGCGCCGAAAGCTCATCGCGTCGTCGACCTCGAGCAGTGTCGAGGCGTCGAACTCGTCGCTGATCGATTCGTGCATCACCCGCTGGTCGTCGAGCTGGCGCTGCGCCGGGATCGGGGCGGGTGGATCCGGGACGTGGTGCACGCGGCCATGGGACGGCATGCGCTGCACCTGCCCGGCGGCGCGCTGGAACAGGTTCTTGTCGGCGTCGCTCTTGCGCTGCGCCGCTTCCCGCACGATGGCCGCTTGCGCCCGGCGATTTTCTTCGTCCGCCAGGTGCTTGCGCATGGCGGCCAGGTCCTGCAACGACTTCGCCTTCACAACAAGCCTTTCTCCGCCATCGACAGCGCCTGGCCGGGCGCGACGATCACGTGGTCCAGCACCCGCACGTCCACCAGTGCGAGCGCGGCCTTCAATGTCTGGGTCAGGGCTTCGTCCGCGCGCGAGGGCTGCACGGTGCCGCTGGGATGGTTGTGCGCCAGCACCAGCGCCGCCGCGTGGTGCTGCAAGGCCTTCAGGACGACTTCGCGCGGGTACACACTGGTCTGAGTCAGCGTGCCGCGAAACAGTTCTTCCATCGCGATGAGGCGGTTCTGCGCGTCCAGGAACAGGACGGCGAACACTTCGTGCGGGCGCCGCCCCAGGTGCAGCTGCAGGTAATTTTTCACGGCGTCCGGTGAGCTGAAGACCTCGCGCACCTTCAGTTGCTCCGCCACGGCGCGGCGGGCGAGTTCCAGCACGGCAAGCAGTTCCGACCGCTTGGCCGTGCCGCCCAGGCCGTGCACGGTCTTGAGTTCGTCGCCGCTGGCATGCAGCAGGCCGGCCAGTCCGCTGAAGCGCCCCAGCACCTCTTCGGCCATCTGGAAGACGCCGTGGCGCTGCGTGCCGGTGCGCAGCAGCAGGGCCAGCAGCTCGGTGTCGCTCAAGGCGCCGGCGCCGCGCGCGAGCAGCTTTTCGCGGGGCCGTGCGTCCAAAGGCAGGTCTTTCAGCGCCACGGAAATGCCCTCCGGCCCGACTTTCTACAATGGAGCCCAGTTTATCGGGACTTGCATGGCCTCCTCCGCGCCCCGGGTCCAACCGGGCTCCTTCTTGACGCTGCATTACCGCCTGGCGGGACCCGGCGGCGACATCATCAATACTTTCACCGACAAGCCGGCCACCTTGACGCTCGGCACCGGTGAGCTGTCGCCTGCCGTGGAGCAGCGCCTTCTGGGCCTGGAAGAGGGCGCCCGCGCCCAGTTCGAGATCCCCGCGGGTGAGGCCTTCGGCGACCGCAACCCGGAGATGGTGCAGTGGGTTGCCCGCAAGCTCCTCGTCCAGTTGGGGGACGCGGATGAGAAGTACGCGGTGGGCGATGTCGTGCAGTTCCCGACGCCGGACGGCATGGGGCAGTACGCCGGCGCCGTGCAGCAGCTGGGCGAAGACCGCGACGGCGACGGCAAACCGGATGCGGTGCTGTTCGACTTCAACCATCCGCTCGCCGGCGAGGCCGTGACCTTCGAAGTCCAATTGATCGGGGTGCTCTGATGGGACCGTTGAGCGACGCCGGGCCAGCCCAAGGCGCGAACGTCCCCTCCGGGGGCAGCGTGAGCGCGGGAGGGCCGAAGTCCATCCTGCTGGCTGAGCCGCGCGGCTTTTGCGCGGGGGTCGATCGCGCGATCGACATCGTGGAGCGGGCGCTGGAGAAATTCGGCCGTCCGATCTACGTGCGGCACGAGATCGTGCACAACACCTTCGTCGTCAATGACCTGAAGCACAAGGGCGCGATCTTCATCGAGGACCTCGACGACGTGCCGCCGGGCGCAACGCTGGTGTTCTCCGCCCATGGCGTCAGCAAGGCGGTGCAGGCTGAGGCGGCCGCTCGCGGCTTCCACGTGTTCGACGCCACCTGCCCGCTGGTGACCAAGGTGCACATCGAGGTCGCCAAGCTGGCCAAGGAAGGCTACGAGTTCATCATGATCGGCCACAAGGGACACCCCGAGGTCGAAGGCACGATGGGCCAGCTGGAACACGGCATCCACCTGGTCGAGGAAGTGGCGGACGTCGCCCGTATCCAGCCTTCGCAGACCGAGCGGCTGGCGGTCGTCACGCAGACCACGCTCTCGGTCGACGACGCGGCGGCGATCTCGGCGGCCATCAAGCAGCGCTTCCCGACGATCCGCGAGCCCAAGCAGCAGGACATCTGCTATGCGACGCAGAACCGGCAGGACGCGGTGAAGATGATGTCGCGCGACGTCGACGTGGTGATCGTCGTCGGCAGCCCCACCAGTTCCAACAGCAACCGCCTCGCCGAGCTCGCGCGCAAGCTGGGCGTGGCGAGCTACATGGTCGACAGCCCGTCGGAGCTGAAGGCCGAGTGGCTGGAGGACAAGCAGCGCGTCGGCCTCACGGCGGGCGCTTCGGCACCGGACGTGCTGGTGCAGGAAGTCATCGATCGCATCAAGGCGCTGGGTGCGGTGTCGGTGCGCAAGATGGACGGGATCGTCGAGACGGTGAAGTTTCCGTTGCCCAAGGGGTTGAAGCTCTAGCGCTTCGGGGCGGCCGGGATGGTGCGCGGCGGTGCCGCACACCCTACCAGGTACCGGTGCTCGGCCTCTTGCACCCTCGGGGTACTGGTGCTCGGCCTGTTGCGCACTGCGGGTATTGCGCCCGGCCTCTCGTAGGGTGTGCAAGCTCCGCTCGCGCACCATGCCTGCCGTGGCCACCCGCAGGTACAGTCGCCGATCCTGCCCACAACCCTGTCATCCCGGCCTCCATCCGGGATCCATGCACCCTTGGACCACCAGCACATCGCCGCCGCCGCCGAACGCTTCCGCACCGACGGCCGCGGCTTCATCCGCCGCACGCCCCTGTGGAAACTGCCGGGCTCGGCCCTCGGCATTTCTTGCGCCGAAATCTGGCTCAAGCTCGAACACCTGCAGGTCGCCGGCAGCTTCAAGGCGCGCGGCATGTACAACCGCCTGCTCGCCAACCGGATTCCTGAGAGCGGCGTGATCGTGGCCTCGGGGGGCAACGCCGGCATCGCCACGGCCGCCGCCGCCGCTGCACTGGGCGTGAAATGCGAAGTCTTCGTGCCCACCATCAGCAGCGCGGCCAAGCAGCGCAAGCTGCGGGAGTTGGGCGCCGAGGTGGTGGTGACCGGCGC
>JAQGMY010000142.1 GCA_028292105.1 Ramlibacter sp. | reverse complement strand
ACTTCGGCGAGGCGCCGCCTCCGAGCTTGCTGGCTTTGTCGAAGGACGTTCCTGGCAGCCGTGAATGGATCGCCCACTGCGGCAGCATGAGCAAGGTGCTGAGCCCGGGCCTGCGCGTGGGCTGGCTCGTGGCGCAGCCGCAGTTGCTGGCGATGGCGACGATGTGCAAGCAGTTCAGTGATGCGCACACGAGCACGTTCGCCCAGGCGACCGCGGCCCAGTATCTGAAAAGCGGCCGCATGCCCGACACGCTGCGCAACGTGCGGCAGAAGTACGGCGAGCGCGCCAGCACCATGGCCGCCGCGCTGACGCGCGAGCTGGGAGATGCGATCGAGTTCACCGCGCCGAAGGGCGGGCTGTTCTTCTGGGCGCGGCTGACGGGGAGGGGCGGGAAGGTGAAGGACGCGGGGGAGTTCGCGAAGCGGGCGATCGAGCAGGGGGTTGCTTTTGTGCCCGGGGCGCCGTTTTTTGCGAAGGATCCGGATCACGCGACGTTCAGGTTGTCGTTTGCGACTGCGGATTTGGGGAAGATCGAGGAGGGGGTGGGGAGGTTGGGGAAGGCCATCTAGTCTGTCGGAGCCAGACAGTCGTATCCCCTTCAAGCCAACGGCAACGTAAACGCAAAGTCCGCCATCCCGCTCGGCCATCCCGATCATGTCCGGCGCCGGGTCACGCTCGAGGGCGATGCCACGCGAGTCGGGCAGGTTTCCATCCAGTCGCACGCATCGCCGCCAGCACGGTGGCGGGGGAGCGCTGCGCCCCACCTGCGGCATACGTCACACCTCGCCCGGCTCACGTTGCATTTGAAGTGCGTTTCCGTACCGCGTCATCCGCTCCCGTTTCCTACAGTGCATTCCGTGGACACGCATCCACCCCGTGCAAACACCTTCAGGAGCCCGCCATGAACCGCACTCTTTCCACTTTCGCCTTCGCCGCCGTTGCTGCCGCCGCCATCGCCGCTTCCTTCGTCACGCCTGCGTACGCGGACGACATCACGCCGACGCCGGCGTTCACCTCCACCCGCAGCCGCGCCGAAGTGCAGGCAGAACTGCGGCAGTTCATCCGCGATGGCGTCAACCCGTGGGCTGACAACTACGCGCCGCAGCAAGCGGTCGCGAGCAGCAGGACGCGTGACCAGGTCACCGCCGAGTTCCTGGCGTCGCGCGAGGAAGTGGCCGCCATGTCGGGTGAGGACAGCGGCTCCGCCTACCTGAGGCTGGCCCAGGGCCAGGATCACTCCGCCCGCGTTTTCGCCGGCGACCTGGACAACCTGCAATAAGCCCCGCTGGGGGCGGCGGCAAGACAAGCCGCGACGACAAGAGAAGCCGCCTGCAGGGCGGCTTCGTCGTCTGGACCTCTGGCATGCATCGTGCATTGACAGGGCTGCCCGCGCGCAGAAGTGCAAGGGCATCGTCCTCGCACCACCCGGTGCCAGCGTTTACCATCCCCAGGTCCTCTCCACCCATGCCATCCAGCTTCAGGGCACTCAAGATGTCCCTGGTCGTCGGCCTCTCGGCCGCGGCCCTCGTCCAGTCTCCCGTGTACGCCAAACCCTTCGTCCTCGAAGAAGCCACAGTCGACACGATCCATGCGGCCTTCCGCGACGGGTCGCTGACGGCGACCGCGCTGGTCCAGCGTTACCTCGCCCGCATCTCCGCGTACGACCAGCAAGGCCCGACGCTGCGCGCCTTCATCACGATCAACCCCGAAGCGCTGGCCGAAGCGGCCCGCCTGGACGCCGAATACAAGGCCAGGCGCGGCAAGGTCGGCCCGCTGCACGGCATCCCGATCGTGCTGAAGGACAACTTCAACACCCGGGACCTGCCCACCAGCGGCGGCAACCTGGCGATGAAGAACTCGCGGCCGCCGGCGGACGCCTTCACGGTGGACCGCATGCGGCGCGCCGGTGCCATCATCCTGGGCAAGACCAACCTGCAGGAGCTCGCCCGCGGCGGCGTCTCCATCAGCAGCCTGGGCGGCCAGGCGCTCAATCCCTATGACCTGACGCGCACGCCCGGCGGCTCCAGCGGCGGCACCGGCGTGGCGCTGGCCACCAACATGGCGGTGCTGGGCACCGGCAGCGACACCGGCCAGTCGATCCGCTCGCCCGCATCGGCGCTCAGCCTGGTGGGCGTGCGGCCGACGCGCGGGCTGGTCAGCCGCGGCGGCGTGATGCCCAACAGCTTCACGCAGGACGAGGTCGGCCCGCTGGCGCGCACCGTCCAGGACGCGGCCCGCCTGCTGGACGTGATGGTCGGTTACGACCCCGCGGATCCGATCACGGGGCTGGGCGTCGGCAAGCGGCCGGCCAGCTACGTCACCGCGCTCCAAGGCGCCACGCTCAAGGGCGCGCGCATCGGCGTGCTGACCAACGTTTATGGCAAGGACGAGCGCCACGGCGAAGTCAATCGCGTGATGGAGCAGGTCATGCGCACCATGGAGGGGCAGGGCGCCACCATCGTGCGCTTCGACCTCCCGGCGCTTGACCAGCTGGCCGCCAACGTCAGCACCGACCGCTGGGAAGCACGCACCGCTTTCGACCAGTACTTCGCCGGGATCGGCCCCAACCAGCCGGTCACCAGCTTTCGCCAGCTCGTCGACAGCAAGACCGCCACGGCCGACGTGCAGAAGACGATGGAAGCGGAGATCGCCATCGACGACGGCATGAACAACCCCGCCTACCGCGAGCGCACGGTCAATCGCGACAAGTTGCGGGTGCTGCTGGCGGGGAAGATGGCGCAGCTGCGGGTCGACGCCATCCTGTATCCGCTGCAGCGCGTGCTGGTCGCGCCAGCGGGTCAGCCGGACCAGCCGGAGCGCAATGGCGTGCTGTCGCATGGGACCGGGTTTCCGGCGGTGACCTTTCCGGGCGGCTTCTCGTCGCCGACTGCAACGGCGCCCATCGGGGTGCCGGTGGGGGCGGAGTTGCTCGGGCTGGATTACTCGGAGCCGAAGTTGCTGGGGTACGCGTTGGCGTTCGAGCAGGCGACGAAGGTGCGCCAGGCGCCAGTGAGTACGCCGCCGTTGCGGTAGGGCAGGAACCGCGCGCGGCGCTCCGGTTTCCCGCCTGCGCGGGAACGCCGGGGTTAGGGAATTTCCTTCACCCGCCCGGACAGGTGATGACAGCCGCAATTGTCTGGCGCAAGGTCGTGGACGCAATTGCCAGGAGGCGCCATGACCGTACACACCTCATCCGGGCGGCTGGACTACTTGCGCGCGTATGCGCAAGTGCTGTTCCGAACGGTGCCCTGGGTCACGCTGATGTGCGTCCTGCTGTTCGTCCTCTTCGTGTCGGTGCCGCAGGCGGGCGAGCTGATCCTGTCGCAGGCCACGCGGCCGGCTGCCAACGAGTCCTCCGGCGGCTTCTACTGGCGGCTGCTGGGCGTGAACTTCGGGGCGCTCGTGCTGGCGTTCTCGCTGTGGCTCAGCGCCCGCGTCCTGGTGCACAACGAACCCAAGACCTACCTGCACGAGAACATCCACGGGCCTGAGCGCCAGGCCGCGCGCTACGTGCCGCGCCTGCTCGGGCTTTCGGTCTTCTTCACGCTGCAGATGGCGGCGGCGGGCAGCCTCAGCCAGCAGGGCTACAGCCTGCCGATGGCGCTGGCTTTCCTGTGGTTCGTGTTGCTGGCGATGGGGCTGCTGCGCATGACGCCGGAAATCCGCGGCCAGGACCTGCAGATGTGGTGGTGGCTCCTGCTCGCCGTCGGGCTGGTTGTGGCCACCATGGCCTTCTTCGATGACCGGCAGTGGCTGCGCCACCGCGCCGGCGGCGGCTTGCCGGTCGAGTGGATGCGCGAGCAGAGACACGCGTTGAACCTGATGGGTGGCATCGCGATCTCCGTCACGGTGCTGCTGCTGGCGGCGACCACGCCGGCGATAACGCGGGGCACGCGCAGTGCCTGGGCGCAGGGCGTCGCCACCGCTCTGGCGCTCGGTGCCATCGGCGGCGCGCTCTACGCGACCAGACTGCTGACCGGCCAGGACATGTACTGGCTGTTCTTCCTCACGCAGTCGTTGATGGCGGTGGTGTTCTGGTTGCTGGTTTCGCGGCGGCGCGACATGGCCGCCTATATCGCTACGCGCGGCTGGTGTGCGCCGCTGCGCAAGATGACCAACGACAACGTCCGCGGCGTGGTGGCCGGGTTCATCGTGGCCGCCACGGGCTTGCTGATGGCGTGGGCGTCGTATGACCCCATCGCCATGGGCAGCCACTTCGGCGCGATGGGCATCATCCTGATGTTCCTGGCGTTCTTCGTGCTGGTCGTGGCGCTGTTCCAGGCCTGGTTGGGCAGCCGCGAATGGGGGCGTGCCTTGCCTGCAGGCACGGTGGCACTGGTCGCATTGTTCTTCCTGTTCGCCAAGGCAACGCCGCCGGAGCCGCCGCGCGGCGACGCCTTCGTGCCGCTGAAGACCATAGAGCACGACCTGGCGAAGCTCCCCGACGAGGGCCCCTTGTTCGCGATCGCCGCCCACGGCGGGGGCATTCGCGCGGCGCAGTACACCGCTGCCTTTGCGGCGTGGTTCGATCATGAAACCGACTACCAGTTCTCCAGGCGGCTGGTCGCTGCCAGCGGCGCCTCCGGCGGCAGCGTCGGGCTGGCGGTCTGGAGTGCGGCCACCGCGGCAGGTTGCCGCGAGAAGCCGCCGATCCGGTCCGAGAGCGGCGAAAAGATCCCCGCCTGCGTGCAAGCGGTCAACGACACGCTGGCGCAGGACCACCTGGGCCCGCTGATCGCCACCGGCCTGTTTCGCGACTACCTCCTGTTCTGGCTGGCGCCGCAGCGGGGGAACACCTTGCAGCAAAGCATCCTGTGGGCGGCGTTGAAGGTCCCCAAGGAGCCCTTCCACGACAGCATGGAAGACAGTTTGCGCTCCGGCCTGCCGCGCGCGGAGTTTCCGCTGCTGTTGAATTCGGCATACGTCGGCACGGCGCAGCCGTATGCGTTGGTCACGCGCAAGAACATGCTGCCGCCCGAGAGCGACGAAAAAGGCGAGGCGACCACCTTCGTCGCCTCGGGCGACAGTGACAGCGTGTCGCTGCTGACCGCAGCCATGCACAGCGCGCGCTTCCCCCTGATTTCGCCCAAGGGCCTGGTCGCCGCTGCCGGCCCGGCCGTGGTGGACGGCGGCTATTTCGACAACTCGGGCGTGGCCGTGCTGCGCCAGTACCTGATGCGGTGGGCCGGCCGCAGGTCGCCTGCGACGGACGCCCTGCGCGAACGGCTGGTGATCGTCAGCCTCGACAGCGAACCCATCTCGGCCACCGCGCCACTGGAGGCGGGCGACGGGCGCAATTCCTTCGGCGAGATCGTTGCCACCTTGCTTGCCGCGCGCGGCTGGAACGGAATGGCGGCCTGGCACCAGCTTTGCACGGAGTTTCCCGGAGCACGCCTGTTCAGCGCGCGGCCCGGCGCACCACTGTGGGCCTACCAGCAGGCGGATCATCCCGGCCGCGGCGGTGTGCGCTGCAACTGGCCGTCGGAAAGCACGCCCGCGGTCAAGGGCGGCAAGCAGGTGCTGTGGCAACGCCAGATGGAGACGCAAGCGCCGGCGCTGGGCTGGCACCTCTCCCGCCGCTCCGCGCTGCGCGTGAGCAACGATGCCAAGGAAAAGGCGGAGAACCTGGCGCTGCAGCTGCAGATGTCGCGCGGGGTGATGACCGTCACCGGCGACGCGATCCAGCGAACGGCGCCGGGCGAGGCGGCGGCGGCGGCCGCGGCCGCCGCCGCGCGGAAGTAGGAGCGCCATCGCTCCATACGCCGAACCAGGCCAAAGAGCTGCTGGCGTTCCGACATAGGGCGCAACCCTCCCCTTGTCCTTGCGATGAGGGCTTTTCAATCCGCCCGGCGGGCGTCATCATTCGTTACTTCTGCGACGGTGTATGCAAGAACGAACGGCGCCCAGAGATGAAGTGCAGCAAATGCCTACGGGCGCTCCGCCAGGACGCATCGTTTTGCGACCAGTGTGGAGCCGCCGTCGGCTCTGCCGACGCCAGCTCCAACTGTTCCTCCGATGGGTCGCTCGCGCTGCGGCCGGGCGACGCGGAGCGCCGCTGGGTCACCATCATGTTTTGCGACCTGGTGGGCTCTGTGGCGCTTTCCGAGCGGCTCGAGCCCGAGGACATGCGCGCCTTGCTCGGCAAGTACCAGCGCGCGTGCAAGGCGGCGGTGGAACTGCAAGGCGGCTCGATCGCCCGTTACGTCGGCGACGGCCTGCTGGTGTACTTCGGCCATCCGCAGTCCCATGAAGACGCGCCGGTGCGGGCGGTGCGGGCCGCGCTGGCCATCGTCGCGGCGATCCAGGGGCTGAAGGTGCAACTGGCGGGCCGCAGTGTCGATCTGCAGGTGCGGGTCGGCATCGAGACCGGTTCCGTGCTGATCGGCGACATCGACAACGCCGCGTCGCTGGAGCGGGCCGCGGCGGTCGGATCGGTCCCCAACATCGCCGCGCGCCTGCAATCCCTGGCGGCACCGAACGGGATTGCCATAGGCGCTGGCACTTACCTTCGGGTCCGCGGCGCCTTCGAATGCCAGTCGGCGGGTGAGGTGGCCGTCAAGGGCATCGCCCGCCCCTTGACGGTGTACCGGGTCCTGTCCGAGATCGCCGGCAGCGATCCCTACCCGCGGCATCCGGCCCGGATTTCGCTGCCGCTGGTCGAACGGGAGGGGGAGAGGAACAGCCTGAGGGCGGCTTGGGAACGGGCCAAGCATTCCGTGCCGGGAATCATCAGCATCTGCGGAGAGGCCGGAGTCGGCAAGTCACGGCTGGTCCGCGCGCTGCAGGAGGATCTGCACGGCGACAATTTCGAGCAGCTCATCTACAACTGCGCAGCGCAGCACCAGGGCAGCCCGCTCTATCCGCTGATCACGCAGCTCCAGACCTTCCTCGGGCTGGACGCGCAGGACGACTGCAGTGTTGCCCTGGGCAAACTGAAGGACGCCGCCATTGCGATCGACCTGCCGGTGGACGCTGGCGCGGCGCTGGCGGTTCTTCTCGGGCTGGAACAACCCACTCCCACCGGCGGTGTTCCCACCAGGCAGGAGATCCTCGACGCATTCGTCTCCTTCGTCACCGCCTTCGCCAGGCAAACCCCGACCCTGATGATCGTGGAGGACGTCCACTGGTGCGACCCCAGCACGGTGGAATTCCTGCAGTCGTTGGCGGCGCGGCTGCCGCGCCGGCTGTTGCTGCTGGTGACGCACCGGCAGGATTTCGCCCCGCTCTGGCCTGACGCCCCGGCACATCGCCTGCTGTCCTTGGGGCGACTCAGCCCCGACGCCAGCCGGGCGATGGTCCACGCGCTGCTACCGAACCGCTCGGTGCCGCGCGTGCTCGTCGATCGCGTCCTCGAGCGCGCCGAAGGCATCCCGCTCTACCTGCAGGAGTTTGCCAGCCTGGTCCTGGACTTCGGCGAGGACCACGCGGATGCGGCCGACATCGACCTGGCCAGCCTGGCGATCCCTGACTCCCTGCAGGAGTCGCTTGCGGCCAGGTTGGACCGCATGGGACCCGCAAAGCGCCTGGCGCAGGTGGCGGCAGTGTTCGGCCGGTCGTTTTCCTCGGTGTTCCTGTCCGCGCTCCCCGACTTTCGCGGCGTCGACATCACGGACGACCTGCATCAACTCGCGCGCCGCGGCTTGATGCTGCTGGAAACCGGCATGCAGCCGGGAGACCACGAGTTCTCCCACGCCCTCATCCGCGATGCCGCATACCAGTCGCTGGCCAGGGAAGACCGGCAGGCTGTTCACCGGCGCATCGCACAGACTCTCCTGGCGGGCTTCCCCCTCTTCGCGAAGGAGCGGCCCGAGCTGATCGCCTTCCACCTTGTGGAGGGCGGCGACAGGCAGCAGGCCGTCCCGTTCCTGTTCCTGGCCGGCGGCAAGGCGATGGAACGGCTGGCGAACATCGAGGCGATCGACCATTTGCGCCGCGGCCTCTCGATGCTGGATGCGCTGCCCGCAGCGGATCGGCCGGCCCAGGAACTGCGCTTCCTCACCGCCTTGATGCCGGCGCTGTGCGCCACCCGCGGATACGCCAACCTGGAAGTGCAGCAAGCGTTCTCCCGGGCCTACGACCTGTGCATCGAGCTCGGCTCCACGCTGGAGCTGGCCCCGGTGCTCTACGCGCTGTTCGTCTATTACCTGGTCCGTGCGGACCTCGCGCGCACGCGCCAGGTGACGCTGGAGATGCAGCGCATCGCCGACGCTTGCGGCGATCCGCTGCGCCGCATGGAGGTGGCCCTGGCCGTGGGCGTGACGTCGCTGTACGAGGGCAAGCTCGCCGCCGCGCAGGCCAGCCTCCACGAGGTGCTGGCAATCTGGCGACCCGAGGGGCCCCAATTCTTCGCGGCGGGCGAAGACATCCGCTCCAGCACCAAGTGCTGGCTGGCACTGGTTCACTGGCACCGCGGCGATATCGACCGTGCCCGGTCGGTCGGGCAGGAGTCGCTCTACCGCGCCAGGCAGGTCGCGCAGCCGATCAGCCTGTCGTTCTCGATGTACTTCAATGTCTTCCTGGCGCAGCTTTGCCGCGACGTGCCGACGGTACAGGTCCTCGGCGAGGAAGCATTGGCCCTGTGCACCGAGAAGAAAATTTTCTGGGCCACGCTCATCGTCATGCACCTGGGCTGGGCCCAGGTGCGCACCGCCGGCTCGGACCCGCAAGCCGCCGTCGCCGGCACTCGGCAGATGATCTCCGGCCTTGGCATGTTCCGGGGAGCGGGCGCCCGGCTGACCCAGACCTACTACCTGTCGATGGTGGCGGAAGGGCAGCTGGCGGCCGGTGAGCTCGACGAGTGCGAACGGACGCTTGCTGAAGCCTCTGCGTCGGCCGTCGAAACCGGAGAGAACCTGTGGCTGTCCGAGCTGAGCCGCCTGCGCGCGGAAGTCCTGCTGGCGCGCCGGCGCGAACGCGCGACGCATGACCCGCAACGTGCGTGCGAGGCACTTCTGCGCGAGTCTTTGGCCCAGGCCCGGACGGTGGAGGCGCCTTGCCTGGAGCTGCGAACGGCCTTGAGCCTGTCGCGCCTGCTGATGGAGACCGGCAGGGCCGGCGAAGTTGCGCCGCTGTTGAAGCCGGTGCTGACGGCGATCCACTGCGTGAGCGACACGGCAGACATGCTGGAAGCGCGGGCCCTGGTCGAACGATGACGGGCCATTCACCCGATCAACCTGGAAAGAGGAAGCGCGATGTCCATAGAAAAGTACCAGGACCTTCTGCAGGAAGGCTCGCGGCTGCGGTCGATCTCCATCGCACCGGGCAGTCCCTTCCAGGTCGGTCCGCTGGATGCGCCCGGGCTGGCCCTCGATGTCCGGGTGGACCCGGCGCTGCTGCTCGCAGCCGACTGCCGCAGGTTCGGCGCCACCACCGTGCCCATCCCGGTGGCCTTGCCGGCGAGTGAATGCCTGGCACTGATCGACCCTGCGCGGTGGGAAGAATTTTCCGACATCGGCATCACCGAAGTGAAGAAGACAGAAGACCGTGGGGCGAACGGCTGGACCGGCAGCATCCGCGAAGTGGTGATCATCCGGTGGAACGGAAAGGACTACCGCTACGTCAACGTGCTGAAGATCGACTTCCGGGTAGGGCCGACCAGCTGCGTCGTCAACTTCGAGCTGGAAAAGGCCCTCGAAGGCGGGCTTGCCTTCGAAATCGGCTACCTGCGCCTCGATCCGTCGCCTTTCGGCATGCTGCTGACCAGCCACAAGGAACTGCAATACCAGGGCGACAGCGAGTGGTGCAAAGTGCCGCTGCTCAAACTGGAGTTCATCCTCGGCACGTGGCTCAACGCCGCGGCTTTCCAGTACGCTTTTCGCATGGTCAAGGCGGCACGACAGCCATTGGTGCCGGACGTCTTCGACAAGTCGCTGCAAAGCTTGCAGGCCATGCGGCGCCTGGCCGAACTCAGCTTGTCCTAGGAGCCGCTCATGGCAGCGCGCTGCAAAGCAGCCCCCACCCAGCGATGCCCTCGCCGACCGGACGTCCGCGAACCACGTTGGCGGCCTGCATTCCCGTCATCACCGTGGCTTCGATGCAGCCAACGTTCAAGCTGTTGCGCACCCAGTCACCCGTGATGACCAGGTTCCGGAAGCCCGTCCGGTGCGGCCAGAGCCGGTGGCGCGAACTGTCCTTGAAGGTGGCTACGTAGCGGTCGGAGCGATTCGCGACGCCCACGAAATACTGCGATTCCAGGCGACCCGCGCCGGCGCCAGGCACGGCCCTCATGTCGACCAGCAGGTTCCAGTCGAACTGGCCGGCGGCGGTCAGCGATCGCGGCCAGATGTTCCGTATCTGCTGCTGCAGCAGGGTCAAGGCGAGTGCGCGGACCTGCTTGGCGCCAGCTGTCCCTTCGGTCGCGGGTGCGTCGTTGAGCGGGCTGCAGAAGTACGCCACGCCCTTGGGCGCTCCGTCCGTCAGCGGCCAGGACTCGCGCGCCAGCACCTGGGTCATGGGGGAGTAGGTATCGATGGGAGCGCGGTCGTAGTCGAATCCGCAGAAGATCCCCGGCCTGGCCAGCTGCCCGCTGGCCAGTGACGACAGGTCGCGCTTCGTCCAGAGCTGCGCGCCCAAGGTCGCCACGGTGCCCACCTCGGCCATCATCGTCTTCCAGTCGGCGTTGGCGTCGGCCAGCTCCTTGCAGATCGCAGGCAGTGCGCCCAGGCCGATGCCCAGGATCACGTCGTCGAACTCACCCTTGGCCAGCACCAACGTCTCTGCGTGCGGCGAAACCGCATACGCTTCGAGTGACGAGCCGGCCGCGAGCATCGACTGGCGCAAGGCCGTCCCGTCCTGCAGTTGCCGATAGTCGGGCTCCGACGGCCAGCACGGCAAGGTCAGGCCTTCCCGATCCAGGATCGGCACGAGCGGTGCGTAGGCATCGGCGGCATCCTTCGGTTTCGCCTGGCGCTCGAACGTGATGCGCGAGACCACGTTGGCCCCGTTCTCCTGTCCGACTTGCAGCTCCACCACCCGATGAAAGAACGCGAACTTGACGCCTCGCTTGCGCAGCACTTCGTAGAGCGGGGCGAACACGATGTCGCCCATGCCGGACTGCATCTTGTAGAGGAAGTCTCCGCTGTACGTGAAAAGGATCCGCAGCAAAACCAGCAGGGCGGTTCCCGCTTCGAGGCTCGGCTTGGTGATATCGCCGAAGCGGTACGAGAACACGGCGTCGTAGATCCAGCGCGTCAGCACCGAACGGCTGGTGGCGCCGTTGTCCGGCCGCGCGTGCTGTTCGATCCAGTCCAGGTAGTCGACCTGGTTGAGTGACTCGATCCCGCGGCTCAGGACACCCGATTTCTGGATGCCGTGCAGGTTGGCGTAGATGAAATTGCAGATGATCCAGGTCTTGCGCACCTGCCGCTCGAAGTCGGAATCCGCCCGCACGATCGAGTCCCTGGAAACCAGCCAGAACCAGCGCAAGGCCTGCTCGAACATTTCGACCGTGATCGAGAGAAAGGCATCGGTCTGCTGCTGCAGCCCGGCCAGCGGTACGGCCCCGAACGGCTGCACCAGTTGTCCGGCCTGTGCGGTGTGCAGCGAGAGTTGCCGGGCCGCGGCGACCCCGCGCGACGCGAGATCTTCGATCGCCGCTCCGTGCGCCGCGTACGTCCCCTTGAGGGCCAGCACTTGCGGCGAGGCCACCAGCGGCGAGGCCTGCGAGAACATCTTCGAGAGGGCGTCGCGGAACCAGACAGCGATCGTCTCGAAGCACTGGACGAAGCCGATCTCCGAGCGATCGTCGGTCGGCTTGCCGGCCATCGGCGGCGGGTCCCAGCTCCATTGATCCCATTGGCCGTTCGGCAGCTTTTCCGGCACCACGATATGGTTCATGCCCTTGAACGCATCCTCCCAGGTCGCCAGGGGGCTGCCCGCCGGTCGGCCCAGTTCCTTGTAGCAAGCCTCCATCAGCCTGAACGCGTTGGTGTAGAAGCCGAAGAACACGTGCACGCCGTGTTCCTCGATGCGGTGGTGGAACCCTGGTTCCATGTTGCGACCGCTCGCGCCCTTGCCTCCGAGCCGCCAGCCGATCTGGTACACGGTGATGTCGTGGCGCTCCTGCCAGTCGGCGTCCCGGGTGAGCTCGTACACGGCCGACAGGGCGCCCATGCCGCCGCCGAGCACCGCGATCTTGCGCGGCTTGGGCGCGGCGGGCCTGGCTGCGGTCACCATCGCGCGGGCAGCGGCTTCAACAACACGATGCGCTTGTCCCGCTTGGCGACATAGCCGCCGATCTCCAGGTCTTTCATCAACTTGCTCACCATCTCCCGCGAGCAGGCCAGGTGATTCGCCATCTGCAGGTGCGTCATCCGCTCCGCCACCATGCGGGCGCCATCCGCCTCGGGCGGGCCGGCCAGCATTTCGAGCAGCCTCTTGGCCCGCCCATAGACGTCGATCAGCGCCAGGCTGCGGGTGCTCTCGGTGGCGAGCCGCGCGCGCCGGATCAGCCGCGCCATCATCTCCAGCGCGAACGACGGCTCTTCGGCGATGTACGCCAGCAGCGTGTCACGCGTGATGACCGAACACACGGTGGTTTCCAGCGTCTCCACGTTCGCTGACCGGGGGCCGCCGTCGAGCGACATCTCGCCGACGTATTCGCCGGCCCCGTACAGGCCCAGCGTGATCTCCTTGCCTTGCGGGTCGGCCGCGAAAGCACGAAGGCGACCGGAGCGCACGATGTAGAGCGTGCTGCCCAGGTCGCCTTCCTGGATCAGGAGGAGGCCGCGACGGAAGGTGCGCAGCGTGCCGCGCGCCGCCAGGGCCTCTGTGTGGAGCTGGTCGGCGGGCAGGCCGCCGGCCTGCGCGGAGGCGGCAAGAGGGGAAGGGTGGTGGCTTCGCTCGTCCGTCATAGGTCCCGGGGCGCCAGGTGCGCCCCGAACGACAGGCTCAGCGGCACGACCGGCGGCAATGCGGCCACCCGCTGGATCAGTCCGCGGATGCTGTTGATGCCGGTCTTGTCGCGCAGCGAGCGCACGTGCGTGCGCACCGTGTATTCGGAAACACCCTTGGCGGCGGCGATCTCGTGCACGTCCAGGCCGTCGCACAGGGACTTGAGCACGACCTCCTCGGTGGGCGTGAGCCCGTGGCTGCGGGAGAAGAAAGTGACCGCCAGGTTCTGCGTGCCGGCCTGGCGGCCCAGCATCAGCAGCACGGCGCCGCGGGTGTCGTCGAAGGAATGGAACAGCGGCACGCAGGCCACATGCAGCTGGTCCGCGCCGTTGCGCAGCACGATCAGCTGCCGGCGGCCGAGCGCCGCGCCCTGCACGCCGCGCGTGATCTCCTCGGTTTGCCAGGGCGTTTGTCCGACCACGCGCTCGTCGTGCACGCGCATGAAGCGTTCCCGGCCCAGCTCATGGCGGGCCAGGTGGTTGGCGTGCTGCAGGGCGCCGTCCGTCGTCAGCAGCAGCAGCCCGTAGTCGATTTCTTCCAGCACACGCCAGGCGAAGGAGGTCTCCAGCCCGCGCGTGGGCGCGGCAGTGCGAAGGACGGCTTGCGGGGTGGCGGCTTCTGCGGTGGCGTACATGCTGCTGTTCTCCGTTGTGGTGGAGGCAGTCTAGGCAGTGGTCCTCGGGCCGGCGTACGTCTGCGTACCGGCCAAAATGTAATCCATTCACATTTTGGGACGCAAGCTCGCGGACCCTCGTCAGGGCCGCAGCAATTGCAGCAAGGCCGCATCGAAAGCCGCCGGCGCCTCGTACTGCACCCAATGCCCGGCGCCCGGGATGAACACCAGCTGGCGGAAACAGGGCGCCCGGCGCAGCAAGGGCTCGATCTGGTCGCGGGTCTCGCGGTACAGCGCGTCCTCGGTGCCGTAGATGGCGCTGACCGGGCATTGCAGCGACGGCAGCGTCTGCAGCAGCAGGTCGGTCATGGCCAGCTTGCGGCGGTGCATCCGGTCGCGCGGCACGTTGGCCGCCTGCAGGTCCACCGCCTGTTCGTCGACCAGGCTCGCGTCCGCCAGCATCAGCATGGCGAGGTTGGCACGGTGGGCCTCGCGCTGCTGCTGGCGGTCGGTGAACCCGCGCCAGGCGGTCAGCGGCAGCCGCTTGCTGCGCAGCCCCAGGCCCGGCGCGCCGACCAGCACCAGCTGGCGCGCCAGCTCCGGCTGCCCGGCGGCGAGTAGCGTGCCGGTCAAGCCGCCGAAGGAAAAGCCGACCAGATCGAAGGGGCCAGGCCCCGCCAGCTGCCGCAGGCTGCCGGCCAAGGCGGGCGCGACGGAGTCGGCGTCCTGGCCCTCGGGCGGGCGGGCCGAGTCGCCGAACCCCGGCAAGTCCGGCACCAGCACCCGCCGGCCGGCGGCCGCCAGGGCCTCGACGTTGCGCAGCCAGTGCGTCCAGCTGCCGCTGCCGCCGTGCAGCAGAACCAGCGGTTCGCCGTCGCCCCAGGCGTGCCAGACCAGGTCGCCGTCACCGCAGGGCGTGGTCAGGCGGGTGGAGAGCCCGAGCACGCGCAGCGCTTCGGTCGGCAGGTCTTGTTCGAGTGGGGACAGCGTGGTCATCCCCGGATTCTGGCCGAACCCCGGCGCCGGCTCAGAGCAGGTCGTTGATCAGGTAAGCGGCATTGGCCTTCACGCGGCGGACGATGCCCCGCTTTTTCCACTGCTCCAGCGTGATCTCCTCGGCGCGCTTGACGTACTTCTCGAAGATCGCATCGAACTGCGCGGCAATGCCCCGGTCGAGGATGCCCAGCGTGATCTCGTCGTTGGTGTCGAAGGAGCGGTCGTCGAAGTTGGTCGAGCCGACGGCGCTCCAGCAGCCGTCGACCGTCATGATCTTCTGGTGCAGCAGCGTGTGCGGGTATTCGAACAGGCGCACGCCCAGCTTGAGCATGGTCTCGAAGTGGCGGTGCCCGGCGTGCTGCACCATCGGGCTGTCGGATCCGCTCGTGGCCGGCATCAGCACCCGCACGTCGACCCCGCGCTTGACGGCCGCGCCCAGCGCCTCGATCGCCTCGACCTTGGGGATGAAATAGGGGTTCTGGATCCACAGCTTCTCGCGGGCCAGGCACAGCACCGTGTGGTGCAGGATCTTCACGGCGGGGGCGGAGTTCTCCGGCTTCAGGAACGCGGCGTGGATCGAGATGTCGCCGACCTTCTCCAGCACCGGGAAGAACTCGTCGCCCACGAACAGCTCGCCGGTCTCGCCGGCCCAGTTCTCGCTGAAGGCGCCCTGGATCGTGTGGACGATCGGGCCATGCAGCCAGACGCTGACGTCCGAGTTGTGCTTGTGGTCCTCGGCATTGCCCAGCCAGTCGTCGGTGATGCAATGGCCGCCCACGAAGGCCTCGCGCCCGTCCACGATGCACAGCTTGCGGTGGTCGCGATCGTTCATCACGCCCAGCGTGTAGACCGAGCGCTTGTGGAAGAACTTGATGTGGCAGCCGGCCTCGCGCAGCCGGTTGACCAGGTCCTTTTCGATCGTCTTGGACCCCTGCGCGTCCAGCAGGATGCGCACGGTCACGCCGGCGCGCGCGCGCTCCATGAAGGCGTCGGCCACGCGCTGGCCCAGTGCACCCGGCTTCCACAGGAAGGTCTCGAAGTGCACCGAGTACTGCGCCGCCGAGATGCGCTCCACCAGCTGGTCGAAGAAGGCGCCGTTTTCCAGCACGTCGACGCTGTTGCCCTCGATCGCGGTGCCCAGTGTCAGGCCGGACAGCGAAGGCATCAGCTTGGCGATGCCGGACTCGGAGTGCACTTTCAGCACCGGGCTGCGGTGCCGGCGGATCGACCAGATCACCAGCACCAGCACGATCAGCAGGCCCAGGAACAGCAGGAACCAGTATTGCGTCTGCATGCGCAGGATCTCCTCGGGACACCAAAGCCCGCGATCGTGGCCCCTGGGCAGGATGGCTGAGGTACGTGTTTGCCCCAGCGCGGCGCAGGCTTTGTCCGTCAAGACGCGACGGCACCCATGCCGCCGCCGCCGGCATGGCAGCGCCTAGATTGGAGGCATAGTCTTATCGGGACGACGGGCGTGCGAATCCACCACCTCAACTGCATCTCCAGTTGCCCGCTGGGCGGCTACCTCATGGACCACCGCACGCCGGGCCTGCTGACCCGGGGCAAATTGTGTTGTCACTGCCTGGCGATCGAAACGGGCCAGGGGCTGGTGCTCGTCGACACCGGCTTCGGGCTGAGGGACGTGCATGACCCGCGCAGCCGGCTCAGCAAGTTTTTCCTGACCTTGCTCAGCCCCGAGTTCCGGGAAGAGATGACGGCAATCCGGCAGCTCGAGCGCATGGGCTTTCGCGCCGGCGACGTGCGCCACATCGTCATGACGCACCTCGACTTCGACCATGCCGGCGGAATGGATGACTTCCCGCAAGCATCCGTCCACCTGTTGCAGCAGGAGCGCGACGATGCGGTGCTGCAAAAGACCTGGCTCGATCGCCAGCGGTTCCGGCCGCAGCAGTGGGGCGTCACCCGGGCGAACTGGCAGGTGTATCCCGGCTCCATGGGGGAGCGTTGGTTCGGCTTCAACGCGGTGCGGCAACTCAACGGCCTGCCGCCCGAGATCCTGTTCGTTCCGCTGCCGGGACACACGCATGGGCACGCGGGGGTCGCGGTGCGGCAGGACGACGGCCGCTGGCTGCTGCTGGCGGGTGACGCCTATTTCTACCATCGCGAGATGGACACCGACGCGCCGTACTGCACGCCGGGGCTGCGCATGTACCAGACGCTGATGGAGAAGGACCGCAAGGCGCGCCTGGCCAACCAGCATCGGCTGCGCGAAATGCGGCGCCGCCACGGCAGCGAGGTGCGGGTGTTCTGCTCGCACGACCCGCTGGAGTACGAGCAGTTGAGCGGCCGGCTGATGGGCACCCCGGCGGCGCCGCAAAGGCAGCCGGTGTCGGTGCTGTAGATGCTGGCGAATCCAGGTGCACCCTCGCTGAGCGAGCGCCCGTCAACGTAGGGGATCACGATGAGGTGACTTGATCCTGCCGGCGCTTAGACTGCGCCGGTCCACCGGATCACCTCATGACGCAGCCCACCGCCCGTTACGCCGCCTCCGCCCTCGAGTCCTTCGCCCGCAGCCTGCTGGTGGCGGCCGGCATGCCCGACGACAAGGCGGCGGCCGTTGCCGACATCCTGGTCGACGGTGACCTGATGGGGCACACCACGCACGGGCTGCAGCTGCTGCCCGGCTACCTGCGTGAGGTGAAGTCCGGCGCGATGGAGGTGCAGGGCGGTCCCGAGATCATCAACGAAGCACCCGCCGCCATGACGTGGGACGGCCGGCGCTTGCCCGGACCATGGCTGGTGCTCGAAGCGCTGAAGGTGGCGGCGCAGAAGGCCCGCCGCTGCGGCACCGGCACGGTGGTGATCCGACGCAGCCACCACATTGCCTGCCTGGCCAGCTTCCACAAGCGCGCCACCGACCACGGCCTGATGATGATCCTGGCGTCTTCCGATGCCAACTCCTGCAGCGTCGCCCCTTACGGCGGGCTGGATCCGGTGTTCACGCCCAACCCGATCTCGTTCGGCATCCCCACCAGCGGCGCGCCCATCGTGAGCGA
>JAQGMY010000130.1 GCA_028292105.1 Ramlibacter sp. | reverse complement strand
CGCCCTGGGCGAAGCTCACTGTCTCGGTGGCCTTGTAGATCAGGACGAAGCCCAGGGCGATCAGGCCGTAGATGCAGCCCTGCGCGACGCCACTGATCACCAGCTGGAGGAATTGCACCGGTGGCGTTCCCTTTTGTTCTAGTGGCGCAGTTATAGCGGCGTGGGCCGCGCGGCGTCACAGGGTTGCCCCGGAGTGCCTGGCACGGATTGCCGCACCACCTTGGGGTGTAATGCGCCCATGGGAAGCAGCGCGGTGTCCATCGAGCGACAGGGCCCCGTCACGATCGTGACACTGGAGCGGCCCGAGGTCCGCAATGCGGTCGACAGCGCCACGGCGCGCTGCTTGCACCAGGCCTTTGTCGCTTTCGACGACGACCCCGAGGCGGCCGTGGCGGTTTTCCACGGCGCCCACGGCCACTTCTGTGCAGGCTGGGACCTGCAGTTCGGCGCGCAGATGGCGCAGCAGGCGGGCGGTGCGTCGGTCCTGGCCGATCTCGACTTCGTCGCGGCCGACGCGCGGGGGCTCGGGCCCATGGGGCCGTCGCGCCTGCTGTTGTCCAAGCCGGTGATCGCCGCCGTGAGCGGCGCCGCGGTGGCCGGCGGCATGGAGCTGGCGCTGTGGTGCGACCTGCGGGTGCTGGAGGAGGACGCCTATTTCGGCGTCTACTGCCGCCGCTTCGGCGTGCCGCTGATCGACGGCGGCACGGTGCGCTTGCCGCGCCTGATCGGGACGGGGCATGCGATGGACTTGATCCTCACCGGGCGCAAGGTGGAGGCCGACGAAGCATTGCGCATGGGGCTGGCCAACCGGGTGGTGGGCAAGGGCAGGGCGCGCGAGGAAGCGATCGCCCTGGCGCGGCAGCTGGCGAAGTTTCCCCAGGCGACGATGCGCGCCGACCGCATGAACGCCTACGAGCAGTGGGACAAGCCCTTGCCGGAGGCCCTGCAGGCGGAGTGGGAGCGCAGCAAGCCGCGGATCGCGGATGCGCTGGAGGGTGCTGCGCGCTTCGCCGCCGGCGAAGGGCGGCACGGCAAGTTCTAGAGAGGTGTCATTGCGGCTCAGGGCCGGGATGACATGTCTACGGCTACCGTTCGATCGCCCGCGGCTTGCCGTTCTCGTCGATCGCCACGTACGTCAGCAGCGCCTGCGTGACCTTCACGAACTCGCCCTGCGTGCGGAAACTTTCCGTGAAGACCTCGACTTCCACCGTGATGGAGGTGCGGCCGATGCGTTGCACGGAGGCGAAGAAGCTGCAGATGTCCCCCACGCGCACCGGCTGCTTGAAGATGAATTCCTTGACCGCCACCGTGGCCATGCGGCCCTGGATGATGCGCGCCGGGATCACCGAGCCGGCCAGGTCCACCTGGGCCATGACCCAGCCGCCGAAGATGTCGCCGTTGCCGTTGGTGTCGGCCGGCATCGGGATCACCTTGAGCACCAGTTCCTTGTCGGAAGGCAGCGCGGCCGGCGCGTGGCGGCCTTCGAGGGGACTTGGATTCGCGGACATGGGCACAATCTGAGGGATACCAGAAACCGATTGTCCCTCATGCGCCGCGGCGCCGAACTCAGCTCCCCTTCCCTCCCGACCTCCGCAGCCACGGCCGCCGCCGCCGGGCGCGGCCGCTCCGACTGGAACACCCTCACCCGCCTGTTTCCCTACCTCTGGGAGTACAAGTGGCGCGCCATCGCGGCCCTGCTGTTCATGGTGGGCGCCAAGCTCGCCAACGTCGGGGTGCCTTTCCTGCTCAAGCACCTGGTGGACGCCATGGACGTCAAGGCCGGCGACCCCAAAGCCGTCCTCGTGGTGCCGGTCGCCCTGCTGTTCGGCTACGGGCTGCTGCGCCTGTCGACCTCGCTCTTCACCGAGTTGCGCGAACTGGTGTTCTCCAAGGCCACGCAGGGCGCCACCCGCAGCATCGCGCTGCAGACGTTCCGCCACCTGCACGCCCTGTCGTTGCGCTTCCACCTGGAGCGACAGACCGGCGGCATGACGCGCGACATCGAGCGCGGCGTGCGCGGCATCGAGTCGCTGATCTCCTATTCCCTCTACAGCATCGTTCCCACCCTGATCGAGGTGGCGCTGGTGCTGACCATCCTGGCGGTGAAGTTCGACGTCTGGTTCGCCTGGATCACGATCGCGGCACTGGTCGTCTACATCGTCTTCACGGTCAGCATCACCGAATGGCGCACCAAGTTCCGCCGCGAAGCCAACGAGCACGACTCGGCGGCGCACACCCGCGCGGTGGATTCGCTGTTGAACTACGAGACGGTCAAGTACTTCAACAACGAGGAATTCGAGGCCCGGCGCTACGACGAGAGCCTGGACCGCTACCGCCGCTCGCGCATCAAGGCGCAGACCACGCTGTCGATGCTGAACATCGGCCAGCAGCTGATCATCGCCATCAGCCTGGTCGCGATGCTGTACCGCGCGACCTTGGGCGTGGTCGAGGGCCGCATGACGCTGGGCGACCTGGTGATGATCAACGCCTACATGATCCAGCTGTACATCCCGCTGAATTTCCTGGGCGTGCTGTACCGCGAGATCAAGCAAAGCCTCACGGACCTGGACAAGATGTTCGTGCTGATGGAAAAAGAGCGCGAGGTGGCCGACCAGCCGGGTGCCACCGGGCTGCCGCAGGGCGCCGCCGACTGGACGGTGCGTTTCGAGCACGTCAACTTCGCCTACGAGGGCGACCGGCAGATCCTGCACGACGTGAGCTTCGAGATCCCGTCGGGCAGGACGGTGGCGGTGGTGGGGCCGTCCGGATCGGGCAAGTCGACCCTGGCCCGCCTCCTGTACCGCTTCTACGACGTCGGCATCCCGGGGCGGCCGACGGTGGAGACCGGCCGCATCACCATCGCCGGTCGTGACGTGCGCGAGGTCACCCAGTCCAGCGTGCGGCAGGCGATCGGCATCGTGCCGCAGGACACCGTGCTGTTCAACGACACCGTGGAATACAACATCGCCTATGGCCGGCCCGGCTCGACGCGGGCGCAAGTGGAAGAGGCCGCGCGGGCCGCCCGCATCCATGCCTTCATCGAGTCCACGCCCAAGGGTTACCAGACGATGGTGGGCGAGCGCGGCCTGAAGCTTTCGGGCGGAGAGAAGCAGCGGGTGGCGATCGCCCGCACGCTGCTGAAGGATCCGCCGATCGTGATCTTCGACGAAGCGACCTCGGCGCTCGACAGCGCCAACGAGCGCGCGATCCAGGCGGAACTGCGCACGGCGGCACAGAACAAGACGACGCTGGTCATCGCCCACCGGCTGTCCACGGTGGTCGACGCCCACGAGATCCTGGTGATGGAGGCTGGCCGCATCATCGAGCGCGGCACCCACCAGCAGCTGCTGGCGCGGGCCGGCCGTTACGCCGACATGTGGGCACTGCAGCAAAGCGCCGAGGGCGAGAAGTTCTCCGAAGTCATCGGTATGTAGGCAGAATGCTCCGGTCGCCCCGGCTGGTGGGCAGAAACTGGAGACACGCATGGTGGCCAAGCTGATGGCGGAGTTCCTGGGGACTTTCTGGCTCGTGCTCGGGGGCTGCGGCAGTGCGGTGCTCGCGGCGGCTTTCCCGGGCGTCGGCATCGGGCTGCTGGGGGTTTCCCTTGCCTTCGGGCTGACGGTGCTGACGGGCGCCTACGCCCTCGGGCCGATCTCGGGCGGGCATTTCAATCCTGCAGTTTCCGTCGGGCTCTGGGCCGGCGGCCGCTTCCCTGGCGACCAGGTGTTCCCTTACATGATTTCCCAGGTTGCCGGTGCCGTGCTGGGGGCCGGCGTGCTGTACCTGATCGCGAGCGGCAAGGCGGACTTCCACCTGGCCGACGGGATGGCGTCCAACGGCTATGGCGAACACTCCCCCGGCGGCTATTCGCTGCGCTCGGCGCTGGTGACGGAGTTCGTGCTGACCTTCATGTTCCTGATCGTCATCCTGGGCACCACCCACAGCCGCGCGCCCGTGGGGTTCGCGGGCATGGCGATCGGCCTGGCCCTGTGCCTCGTGCACTTGATCAGCATCCCGGTCACCAACACTTCCGTCAATCCGGCACGCAGCACCGGGCCCGCCGTCTTCGTGGGGGGCTGGGCGCTGCAGCAACTGTGGCTGTTCTGGGTCGCTCCGATCATCGGCGCCGCGATCGCCGGCTTCACGCACAGGCTGCTGTTCGAAGGCGACCGGGTCGAGCCGCCGATCGTGGGGCGCTGATGGCGCCATGTTCCGCGTCGGCCTGATCTCCGATACGCACGACCTGCTGCGGCCGCAGGTGCTGGATGCGCTTCGCGGCAGCGACCACATCATCCACGGCGGCGACATCTGCAGTGCCGAAGTCCTGGAGGCGCTCGCCGCGCTGGCGCCCCTCACGGCCGTTCGCGGCAACAACGACCGGGGCGACTGGGCCAGGCGATTGCACGAGACGGAAACCATCGAGCTGGCCGGTGTCACGATCCACGTCGTCCACGACCTGAAGGACCTGGTGCTGCCCCCGGCCGCGCAGGTGGTCGTGTCCGGACACTCGCACAAGCCGAAGGTCGAAGAGCGGGCGGGCGTGCTCTACGTCAATCCAGGAGCGGCAGGGCCGCGGCGGTTCAAGCTGCCGATTTCGGCGGGCGAACTGCGCATCACCGGCGGCAAGGCCACGGCGCGGCTGCTGACGTTCTGAGCGAGGGCCGTGCAATCGCCTGTGGTTTGTAGCAAGCTACGGCCTTCGTCTTCCCGCCTGGAGCGCCCGTGATCAGTATCGAGTTCCTCCCCAGCTCCCTTCGGTCGGCCACTGTGCAGGGCTGGCTCGGCTACGGCTGTGCCTTCTCCAGCCTCGGCGCGCCGCTGGCGATCAGCGACCGATAAAGCGCCATGCAGCCGCGCATCACCGTTCTCACCTTGGGGGTCGATGACCTCGAACGTGCAGTCGCGTTCTACCGGGACGGCCTGGGCTTGCCGACGCAAGGGATCATCGGCCGCGAGTTCGAAAACGGCGCGGTTGCCTTTTTCAAGCTGGCCGGCGGTTTGCGGCTGGCGCTCTGGCCGCGCAAGAGCCTGGCCGCCGACAGCGGCCTGCCGCTGCGCGCCGTCGGTGCCCTGGAGCACTCGCTCGGCCATAACGTGGCCTCGCAGCAGGAAGTGGACGCCGTCATGGAGCAGGCCCGAGCAGCGGGAGCACGCATCGTGAAACCAGCGCAGTCCACGTTCTACGGCGGCTATGCGGGCTACTTCCAGGACCCCGACGGGCACCTTTGGGAGGTCGCGTTCAACCCCGGCCTCGAGTCGCTGGGCTGAAGGATCATGGAACCACAACCCGAAGACCTCGGCCGGATTTCAGCGACGACCCTCGCGCATTACAACGAGCGCGCGGCCGACTTCTGGGAAGGCACCCGCGACCATGACGTGCGCCAGAACGTCGACGCCTTGCTGCGCCACATGCGCGGCGCGCCGCCCCTGCGCATCCTCGACTTCGGCTGCGGCCCCGGTCGGGACCTCATCACCTTTCGCGCCCTCGGGCACGAACCCGTCGGCCTGGAGGGCTCGCCGCAATTCGCGGCCATGGCCCGCGCGCACAGCGGCTGCGAGGTGTGGGAGCAGGACTTCCTGGCGCTGGCGCTGCCGGCGGCGGCGTTCGACGGCATCTTCGCCAACGCCTCCCTCTTCCATGTCCCCAGCTCCGAGCTGCCGCGCGTGTTGCGCGAGCTGCGCGCCAGCCTGAAGCCCGAAGGCGTGCTGTTCGCGTCCAACCCCCACGGGCACAACCAGGAAGGTTGGAACCGCGGCCGCTATGGCGCCTATCACGACCTCGCCGCCTGGCGGCGCTACCTCGCCGATGCGGGGTTCGCCGAGCTGGAGCACTACTATCGGCCGCCCGGCGTGCCGCGCGAACAGCAGGCCTGGCTGGCGACGGTCTGGCGGCGGTCCGGCGCCGCCACTGACACCGGCTCGACGGTTTCTCCAGCAAAGTGAGGCCATGCCCAAAAACACGTCCTCCCAGCGCCTCGCCCGCCAGGCCACCGAGCTCGCCATCGCCGTGCCGCAGGTGATGGCCCACCGCCTCACGCGCATGGCCCTGGCCGGGACCTCGCCCAATGCCCGTGACCGCAAGGAGTTCCACGGGATGGGCCAGGAGAAGATGCTGGCTTTCTCGCAGTCGTGGTTCGCCATGGGCTGGGCCGCCACGGAGGCCATGCAAAAGAGCTGGCTGGCCGTGCTGTCCGGTGCGCGCGTGCCGATGATGGACATGCAGGCGGTGCTCTCCGAGGGGATGAAGCCGGTGCACCGCAAGGCGACCGCCAACGCGAAGCGCCTGCGCAAGGTCTCCTTGTTCTAGGCGGCGTCCCCGCCGGCGCGGGAGTGACGTGGCGCTTGCCATAATCCGCCATGGAAACCAAATGGCTGGAAGACTTCGTCAGTCTCGCCGAAACCCGCAGCTTCAGCCGGTCGGCGCAGTTGCGGCACGTGACGCAGCCTGCGTTTTCGCGCCGCATCCAGGCCCTCGAGGCCTGGGCCGGCACCGACCTCGTCGACCGCAGCTCCTATCCCACGCGCCTCACCCCCGCCGGTGAAACGCTCTACGCGCAGTCGCTGGAGATGCTGCAGGCACTGCAAAGCACGCGCGCCATGCTGCGCGGCCACGCTTCGGCCGGCCAGGACGTGATCGAGTTCGCCGTGCCGCATACGCTGGCCTTCACCTTCTTTCCCGCCTGGGTCTCCCGCCTGCGCGAGAATTTCGGCCCGATCAAGAGCCGCCTGATCGCGATGAACGTGCACGATGCCGCGATGCGGCTGGTGGAGGGCAGCTGCGACGTCCTGATCGCGTACCACCACACGACGCAGCCGCTGCAGCTCGACCCGGACCGTTACGAGATGGTCACGCTCGGACAGGAGACGCTCGCCCCGTATTGCAAGGCAGGGGCCGATGGCGAGCCCCTGTTCCTGCTGCCCGGACGTCCGGGCCACCCGCTGCCTTACCTGGCCTACGCCCCGGGGGCCTACCTCGGACGTGTCGCCGACTTGCTGATCAAGCAGGCCGGCACGGCCATCCACCTGGACCGGGTGTACGAAACCGACATGGCCGAAGGCCTCAAGGTGATGGCACTGGAAGGCCACGGCATCGCTTTCCTGCCGCACAGCGCGGTCGCCAAGGAACTGCGCGCCGGCAAGCTGGCACGCGCGGTGCCGCCGGAGATGCCGCCGCTGGAAGTGGCGATGGACGTGCGTGCCTACCGCGACCGCCCTTCGCCCCGGCGGGTGCCCAAGGCCACGGCGCAAGCGCTGTGGGACTTCCTCGCCGGTGGCGGCGCGGCCTCCGCGGTTTGGCCAGGCTGACGCTCGCGGCCGCGTGCACTTTCACCGGGCATAAACCCTGCTTACAGGTCCAGTGCCAGGGCCTAAGCTTCGGGCCACACGGCCCGGCCGCCGGTTCGAAGCCCGGCGCAGCCTAGAATTTCGGCTCGACCCATGCGCTTCACAGGAGATTTTTGAATGAAGAAGAAGTTTTTGCTGGCGCTCATCGCGGCGGCCGCCGCCACCGGCGCTTTCGCCCAGGCCAACGACACCCTGGCCAAGGCCAAGGCCGCCGGCAAGGTCGTGATGGGCGTGCGCGAATCGTCCGCGCCGCTGTCGTACACGCTGGGCAACAACCAGTTCACCGGCTACCACGTCGAACTGTGCCAGCGCATCCTGAAGTCGGTGCTGCCCGGCA
>JAQGMY010000116.1 GCA_028292105.1 Ramlibacter sp. | reverse complement strand
GGTGTCGCAAGGCCGCACCATCCTGATGGTGGAACACAACATGAACGTGGTGTCCTCGATCGCCGACCGCATCACCGTGCTGCAGCGCGGCGCCGTGATCGCCGACGGACCCTATTCCGAGGTGTCGAAGAACCCGCAGGTGATCGAGGCCTACATGGGCTCGGCCGACACCGAACTGCAGGGAGCCCATTGATGTTCACCCCCAAGTTTGCGGCTACGCCGCTGCACTGCCCCCCGAGGGGGCGCATTGATGGCCGGCACCGAGCTGCTCCACATCGAGAACCTGCACGCCTGGTACGGCGAGTCGCACGTGCTGCACGGCGTGAACATGCGGGTCAATGAAGGCGAGGTCGTGTCGCTGCTCGGGCGCAACGGCGCCGGCCGCACCACCACCATGCGCGCGATCGTCGGCCTCACCGGCACGCGCAAGGGCACGATCCGCATCCGAGGCCAGGAAGCCATCAAGCTGCCGCCGCACCGCATCGCCCGGCTCGGCGTGGGTTACTGCCCCGAGGAACGCGGCATCTTCGCCAGCCTGTCGGCCGAAGAGAACCTGATGCTGCCGCCCACCATCGCGCCCGGCGGCATGAGCCTGGCCGAGATCTACGACATGTTTCCCAACCTGAAGGAACGCGCGTCCAGCCCCGGCACGCGGCTGTCGGGCGGTGAACAACAGATGCTGGCGGTGGCCCGCATCCTGCGCACCGGCGCGCGCCTGCTCCTGCTCGACGAGATCTCCGAGGGCCTGGCGCCGGTGATCGTGCAGAAGCTCGCCGAGATGATCCGCGCGCTCAAGGCCAAGGGCTACACGATCGTGCTGGTCGAACAGAATTTCCGCTTCGCCGCCCCGCTGGCCGACCGCTTCTACGTGATGGAGCACGGCAAGATCGTCCGCGAATTCGAGCAGCACCAGCTGCGCGAGAACATGGCCATGCTCCAGGAGTACCTGGGTGTGTAAGACAGCTTTCAACAAGGAGACCTTCGCTATGAAACTCAAGACCCTCGTGGCCGCCCTGGCCGTCGGCTTCGGTACCGCCAGCGCATTCGCCCAGGCCCAGACCGGCCCGGTGCGCATCGGCATGATCACCGACATGGCCAGCCTGTACGCGGACATCGACGGCCCGGCCGGCGTGGAGATGGTGAAGTGGGCGGTGCAGGACTTCGGCGGCAAGGTGCTCAACCGCCCGATCGAAGTGCTGTCCGCGGACCACCAGAACAAGGCCGACGTGGCCAGCTCCAAGGCCCGCGAGTGGATCGACAGCCAGAACCTGGCCATGCTGCTGGGCGGCACCAGCTCGGGCACCAACCTGGCGATGGCCGGCGTGACCAAGGAGAAGAAGCGTCCCTTCATCTCGATCGGCGCCGGCTCGGCCCGCCTGACCAACGAAGACTGCTCGCCCTACACCATCCACTACGCGTACGACACCGTGGCGCTGGCCAAGGTGGCCGGCAATGCGCTGGTCAAGGCCGGCAACAAGAACTGGTACTTCCTGACGGCGGACTACGCGTTCGGCCACTCGCTGGAGGCGGATGCGTCTGCCGTGGTCAAGGCCAACGGCGGCACCGTCGTCGGCGCCGTGCGGCACCCGCTGAACGCTTCTGACTTCTCGTCCTTCCTGCTGCAGGCGCAAGGCTCCAAGGCGCAGATCCTGGCCCTGGCCAACGCCGGCGGCGACTTCACCAACGCCATGAAGGCCGCCAAGGAATTCGGCATCACCAAGACGATGAAGGTCGCCGGGCTGCTGGTGTTCATCAACGACGTGCACTCGCTCGGCCTGGCCAACACCGAAGGCCTGCAGCTCGCCGACAGCTGGTACTGGAACCAGGACGACGCCAGCCGCAAGTTCGCCAAGCGCTTCTTCGACAAGTACAAGCGCATGCCGTCGAGCCTGCAGGCTGCCGACTACTCGGCCACCATGAACTACCTGAAGGCGGTGCAGAAAGTCGGCACCACCGACAGCGACAAGGTGATGGCCGAAATGAAGTCCATGAAGTACGACGACTTCTACAGCAAGGGCACCGTGCGCGCCGACGGCCGCATGATCCACGACATGTACCTGTTCCAGGTCAAGGGCGCCAAGGAATCGTCGACGCCGTGGGACTACTACAAGCTGGTGGCCAAGGTCCCGGGCGACCAGGCCTTCACGACGGTGGCCGAGTCGAAGTGCTCGCTGTTGAAGAAGTGATCGGCGCGAGGCGCTGATTACTTCAGGGGCCAAGGGGTCGGGGGCGAGGAGCTGGGGAAACGGCTCCAGCCCCATCCCCCAGCCCCCCTGGACCCCGGACCCTAGACCCCTATCGACTTCCCCATGGAAATCTTCGGCATCCCCCACCAGGCCTGCCTCGGGCAGTTGATGCTCGGGCTGGTGAATGGCGCGTTCTACGCCATGCTCAGCCTCGGGCTCGCGGTGATCTTCGGCCTGCTGGACGTGGTGAACTTCGCCCACGGCGCCCTCTACATGGTGGGCGCTTTCGCCGCCTGGATCCTGCTGGACAAGTGGGGCGTGAACTACTGGTGGGCGCTGATCCTGGCTCCGCTGATCGTCGGGCTGCTCGGTGTGCTCATCGAAAAGCTGATGTTGAAACGCCTCTACGGACTCGATCCGCTCTACGGGCTGCTGCTCACATTCGGCCTGTCGCTGATCCTCGAAGGCGCCTTCCGCCGCGAGTACGGCGTCTCCGGCCAGTCGTACAACGTGCCGGAACTGCTGTCCGGCGCCACCGATCTCGGCTTCATGGTCCTGCCCAACTACCGGGCCTGGGTCGTGTTCGCCTCCCTCACCGTCTGCCTGGCGACCTGGTTCCTGATCGAGCGCACGCGCCTCGGCGCCTACCTGCGCGCCGGCACCGAGAACGCCAAGCTGGTGCAGGCGTTCGGCGTCAACGTGCCCTTGATGGTCACCCTGACCTACGCTGCCGGCGCGGCGCTGGCCGGACTGGCCGGCGTGCTCGCCGCGCCGGTGATCCAGGTCAACCCGCTGATGGGATCGAACCTGATCATCGTGGTGTTCGCGGTGGTCGTGATCGGCGGCATGGGCTCCATCCTCGGCTCGGTCATCACCGGGCTCGGGCTCGGGGTCATCGAAGGCCTCACCCGCGTGTTCTATCCCGAAGCATCCAACGTGGTCGTCTTCGTCATCATGGCGATCGTGCTGGTGCTGCGCCCGGCCGGCCTCTTCGGCAAGGAAGCCTGACATGTCCTCACCTTCCACCACCGTGCCCGCCGAGATGCCGCCCGCCGAAGCGCCCGGCGTTGCCGTGAACCGCCACGGCGGCGGCATGAGCAGGACCGTCCGCATCACCTACCTCGTGCTGCTGGTCGTGGCGCTGGCGGCGCCGCTGATCGGCCTCTATCCGGTGTTCGTGATGAAGCTGCTTTGCTTCGCCCTGTTCGCCTGCGCCTTCAACCTGCTGCTCGGGTTCACCGGCCTGCTGTCCTTCGGCCATGCCGCTTTCTTCGGCTTCGCCGCCTACGTCACGGGATGGTTCATCAAGGTGCAGGGCTGGACGCCGGAGCTCGGCATCCTGGCGGGGGTGGTCGTCGCCGCCTTGCTCGGCCTGCTGTTCGGGCTGGTCGCCATCCGCCGCCAGGGCATCTACTTCGCCATGATCACGCTGGCGCTGTCGCAGATGGTCTTCTTCCTGTGCCTGCAGGCGCCCTTCACCGGCGGCGAGGACGGACTGCAGGGCGTGCCGCGCGGCAACCTGTTCGGCCTGATTCCGCTGCTGGACGACACGGTGATGTACTACTTCGTGCTGGTGATCTTCCTGGCCTGCTTCCTCGGCATCCTGCGGATCGTCACCTCGCCTTTCGGCCAGGTGCTGAAGATGATCCGCGAGAACGAGCCGCGCGCCATCTCCCTCGGATACGAGGTCGACCGCTACAAGTTGCTGGCGTTCGTGCTGTCGGCGGCGCTGGCCGGCCTGGCCGGCTCGCTGAAGACGCTCGTGATGAAATTCGCCACGCTGTCCGACGTGCATTGGACGATGTCGGGCGAGGTGATCCTGATGAGCCTGCTGGGCGGCGTCGGCACGTTCTTCGGACCGGTGCTCGGGTCCGGCCTCGTCATCGCGCTGCAGGACATGCTCGCCGACAAGGTCGGCGAGTGGGTCACCGTCATCATCGGCGTGATCTTCGTGGTGTGCGTGCTGGCCTTCCGCAAGGGTGTGGTCGGCGAGCTGCTGGCTTGGCGCGAGCGCCGCGCGCCCCGGCACTGAAGCCCAGGCCTCGCGTACTGCCCGCGCTCGTGTAGGGTGTGCAAGCTTTGCTTGCGCACCATCGGCGGCGGTCACGGTGCGCAAGCGGAGCTTGCACACCCTACGGGTCGACAGAGCCGCGGCAGCGCGCCGTGGCTGTCATGCAGGTGATTGGAAGCGGGCGGCGCCAGCGCTACGCTTGCGGACAAGACCCCAAGGAGACCCCATGAAAGACCTGTTTTCGCTGCAGGGCCGCGTCGCCCTCGTCACCGGCGGTTCGCGCGGCATCGGCCGCATGATCGCCACCGGCTTCCTGCACCAGGGTGCCAAGGTCTACATCACCGCCCGCAAGGCGCAGGCCTGCGACGCCACGGCGCAGGAACTGTCGGCGATCGGGCCCTGCATCTCGTTGCCGATCGACGTCTCCACGCTCGAGGGAGCCAGGTCCCTGGTGGCGGAGTTCGCCCGGCGTGAGCCGCAACTGGACATCCTGGTGAACAACGCCGGGGCGGCCTGGGGCGAAGCCTTCGACACCTTTCCCGAACAGGGCTGGGACAAGGTCGTCGACCTGAACATGAAGACGCCCTTCTTCCTCACGCAGGCTTTCCACGAGATGCTGAAGAAGGGCGCCAAGGCCCGGCCGGCCAAGGTGATCAACATCGCCTCGATCGACGGCATTTCCATCAACCAGTGGGAAACCTACTCGTACACCGCCAGCAAGGCCGGCCTGCTCCACCTCACCAAGCGCATGGCGCTGCGCCTGGCCCAGGACAACATCGTGGTGAACGGGATCGCGCCCGGGCCCTTCCCCTCGGAGATGAACAAGGAAGCCCGCGACCATGGGGACGCGGTTGCGCATCGCGTGCCGATCGGCCGCGTAGGCACCACCGAGGACATGGCGGGCGCCGCGATCTACCTGGCGTCGCGCGCCGGGGACTACGTGGTCGGCGAGACGATCGTGGTGGACGGGGGCGTCACCTTCGCCCGCGGCTGACCGCCCGCTCGACCGCGCCTTTCAGCGTGCTGCCTTGGCGCCGGTCAGGCCCTGCACTTCCACCTTCAGCTTGCCGGCGGGTGCGGACCGCAGCGTCGACTTGCCGTCGACTCCGCTGTGCATGTAGAAAGTGTAGGGGCCGGCCGGCATCGCCGTGACCGTGTTCATCGAATACGCGCGCTCGATGGTGGCGGACAGGTCGGACCCGTACACCGCTACATAGCGTTCCGCCCGGTCCGACGGATTGATGAAGATCGTGCGCTCCAGGTTGTTGCCCCGGTTGCGCAGCGTCTTCTCGTCAAAGTAACGCAGCAGCTTGAAGTCGGCGTCGTAAGTCGCGACCCGTGGAATGAACAGCGCGGAATCCTGCAAGGTGCCGTTGGCGAAACTGGTCAGCACGATCGAATAGGTGTCCTCGAAACGCGGCAGCTCGTAGAGAACGAAGAAGGCCTTGTTGCCCCCGAAATTGAAGGCCTGTGCGGTCTGGTCGATGACGACATCGGCGGGCTGGTTCGGCAGCGGGACGCGCCTGGCCGTGGCCAGCGTGGTGCAGCACAACGGCGCTTCGCCGAGCGCCTTCGTGCCATCCGCCAGCAACTGCTTGCCGCTGGTGGCGCAAGCGGACAGCAGCAGCGCCGCGGCCGCGATCGCGAAGCCGCGCAGCATCAGTTCTTCCGCAGGTCGTTGACGATCTGCTCGGCCAGCGCGTCGGCGCCGACGTAGAGACCCTGGCGTGTCTTCACGGGATCGGCGGTCAGCGTGTCGATCGAGGCAAAGCGGTAGGTCGGCTCCGACGCCAGGTGCACGGTCTGTGCCTGCGGCATCGCGTAGCCATAGCTGATGCTGTCTTCGTAGAGCACCTTGTCCGAGCGGGCGTCGAAGGTCTTCACCTTGGCGACCATGCGCGGAAAGTAGTCCGTGGACGGGCCCGCGGCCCAGTAGCCGGCATAGAGGTCCACCACCACGATGGCGTCACCCTTGGCTTTTTGCCTGGCCTGCACCAGGCCCTGGTCCAGCGTGGTGCCCTTGGGCAGCACGACCACGACAGTCTCGTAGCCGGCCTTGTTCAGGCGTTCCTTGAGCTTCTCGGCAAAACGCTCCTGCACGCGCGTTTCCTTGACATCGATGGCGGACGTCAGCTTGCCCGTCTTCACCTGCATGTCTGCGGCGGCGACGAGCCCACCGATCAGCCCGAAGCTCATGCCCGGATGCCCGATGATCTGCACCGGGTATTCGACCTGGTTCTCCGCGTGCGCGACCACGAGCGTCTTCACGTGGGCCGCTGCTTGCGCGTTGAAAGCCTGGCGCGGCACCTGCGCGCAACCCGCCAGGAAAGCCAGAGACAGCATCACCAGCGCGGCGCGGCGCCCGAAGTTCCATTCCATGTTTTTCTCCTCCGTATACAACTGGAAGAGCGATTACAACCGGAACGTCCCCGCACAGGCAATCACGAACGTCCCTAGTGTGGCGCGCGCCACATCAGACCCAGGTACGACCCCAAGGGAAATCGTTTTATGGAGAGAGGCCTTCCAGCGTGTAGTTCTGCGGCCCCCGGTTGGCGATCTTGATGGAGCCGACCTGGTTGCCCAGTTCGGCGCAGCGCGCCAGCGACCAGCCCTGCTCCAGGCCGAACAGCAGTGCGCCGCGCCAGGCGTCGCCGCAACCGGTCGGGTCCACCACTTCCCTGGCCTTCACCGGCGGCACCAGCGTCTTGTCGCCGTTGATCCACACTTCGCAGCCTTCGCCGCCCAGCGTGACGACCAGGCCCTGCACCTTCTTCGAGATCTCGGCGCTGCTCCAGCCGGTGCGCTCACTGAGCATCTTGCCTTCGTAATCGTTCACCGTGACCCACGTGGCCTGTTCGATGAAGCCGGCGAGATCCTTGCCGTCGAACATCGGCAGGCCCTGGCCCGGGTCGAACACGAAGGGGATGCCGGCGGCCTTGAACTGCTGCGCGTGCTGCAGCATGGCATCGCGGCCATCGGGCGAGATGATGCCCAGCTTGATGTCGCCGCGCGCCGCCACCCGGGTCAGGTGCGCCTGCATCATCGCGCCGGGGTGGAAGGCCGTGATCTGGTTGTTGTCACGGTCGGTCATGATCATCGCCTGCGCCGTGTACGTGCCGTCGACGCGGCGGATGAACTCGGTGCTGATGCCCAGCTGCTTCAGGCGCTCGAGGTACTCGGCGCCGTCGGTGCCCACAGCGCCCATGGGCAGCGGCGTGCCGCCCAGCAGCTTGAGGCTATAGGCGATGTTGCCGGCGCAGCCGCCGAAGTCACGCCGCAGCGCCGGCACCAGGAAGGAGACGTTCAGGATGTGCAGCTGGTCGGGCAGGATCTGCTCGGCGAAGCGGCCTTCGAAACTCATGATGGTGTCGAAGGCGAGGGACCCGCAAATGACGGCGGCCATGGTGTCTTTCTGGAAAGTTCAGGGATAGAAGGCGAGCAGCCGGTAGCCCGCGACGCGGGTGCCGGGCGGCACGTTGAGGATGAGGCCCACGGTGGTGGACCATTCACCCGCCGCCGGCAGCGCGTCGCCCGGTGCGCCGAGCTCCGCCGCGCTGATCACGCGGCGCGCGATCGGCTGGTCCTGCGCGTCGGTGATGGTCAGCTCCACGGAGGGCGCGGCAACCGGCACCGGCGCGGCGTTGCGCAGCGTGACCGACAGGCGGTACGCATCACTGCGCAGGCGGTTGAAACCGGAGTTCTCGATGGCGACCGCCTCGATCTGCCGTGGCGGCCCCAGCGTGCATTGCAGCAGCTCGCACATGCGCGCCAGGGCGGGCCGCAGCTGGGGCTCGGCGACGGCCAGGCGGTTGCGGTCTTCGTAGGCGACCTGGAGCAGCAGCGCGGCGCCAAGCAGCAGGCTGACGAACGCCAGCGCGATGCGCACCATCGGGCGCCGCCAGAAGGCCTTGCGCCGCGCCTGCCGCACGAAGGACACGTCCTCCAGCCGTTCGGCCGGCTCCTCATGCTCACGCTCACGTTCCCGCTGCGGCTGCTGGCTGGGGCCGAAGCCGCTGGGCGCCGGCTGGCTGGCACCGAAGCCGCTGGCCGGCGGCTCCGGTGGCAGCACCGAGTTGCCCGCATCCGGGATCATCTCGGAAGGGCGGAACACGAACGGCGCGTCCAGCGGCGAAGCTTCGAGCGACTGGCTTTCGGTGCCGAAATAGCTCGACGACGGTTCCTGCCCGGAGTCCGCCGCATCGACGGGGGTGGGGTCCGAGCGCTGGAATTCCGCCGGGGCGGTGGTCGCGGACGGCTGCCACGCCGGCGCCGGCACCGTGCCGAGCTCCGCCGACCGGGTGCCCAGCGATGCCGGGGCCGTTGCCAGGTAGGGGTCGCGCGCCGCTGCATCCGGCGCACGCGGGGGCGGTTCGATCGGGCCGGCCGACTCCTCGCCACGCAGCAGTTCGCTCGCGGATTCGTCGGTCAGGAAGGCGGTTGCGTCGAAGACTTCGGAGCAGTGGCCGCAGCGCACCCAGCCTTCGGAGATCTTCAGCTGGTCCGGCACGACGCGGAACATCGTTCCGCAAGCAGGGCAGCTGGTGATCAGACTCATGAGGTCCGGATTGTAGGCAAGCCGCCTAGCACCGGGCCGTCATCAGGATCCAGCCGTCTTCCTCGTCGCTCACTTCGAGACGGCAGTACGGCGCGTAAGCAGCCTTGAGCTCGTCGGCCTGGCGCGCCAGGATGCCGGCCAGCACCAATGCGCCGCCGGGCTTGACATGGGCGCACAGCAAGGGCGCCAGCACCTTCAGCGGGGTGGCGAGGATGTTGGCGAGCACCGTGTCGTAGCGGCCGCTGGCGCGGTCCGGCAGGCCGACGGCCAACCGCACCCCGTTGGCGCTGGCGTTTTCCTGCGTGGACTTGACGGCGGCTTCGTCGATATCGACGGCGTCCACGCTGGTCGCCCCGAACAGCGCCGCCCCGATCGCCAGGATCCCGGAGCCGCAGCCGTAATCCAGCACCCGCGCACCCTGCTGCGGATGCGCGGCGATCCAGCGCAGGCACATGCGGGTGGTGGGATGGGTGCCGGTTCCGAACGCCAGACCCGGGTCGAGGCGGATGACCTGCTGCGCCTGCTGCGGAGGTTCGTGCCAGGTGGGCACGATCCAGAAACTGTCGGTGATCCGGACCGGTTCGAACTGCGATTGCGTGAGCCGCACCCAGTCCTGGTCCGGCACGGCGTTCATGCCCAGCAGCTTGCAGTCCTGGAAAAAATCCTGCGGCGCCAGCAATTGCGCCGCTTCGGCGGCCTGGGCCTCCTCGGCAAACAGCGCCACCACGATCGAGCGCTGCCAGCCTTCCTTGGGCGGCGGCATGCCCGGCTCGCCGAACAGCGCCTGCTCCGCCGGCGTCCGGGCGTCCGCATCCTCCACCGAGATGCTCAGCGCATCGAGCGCTTCGAGCGCGTCGCCGACCGCCTCGACACGCTCTTCCGGGCAGAGCAGCCTGAGTTCGAACATGGTGTTGCGGCTTACCTTTTATGGTGCGACAGCCACTCTTCGAGGTAGTGGATGTTGGTGCCGCCGGCCATGAACTTGGCGTCGACCATCAGCTCGCGGTGCAGCGGGATGTTGGTGTTGATGCCTTCGATCACCGTCTCGCCCAGCGCCGAGCGCATGCGGGCCAGCGCCTGCTCGCGGGTGTCGCCGTGCACGATGATCTTGCCGATCATCGAATCGTAGTTGGGCGGCACGAAGTAGTTGTTGTAGACGTGCGAATCCACCCGCACGCCCGGGCCGCCGGGCGCGTGCCAGAGCGTGATCCGCCCGGGGGACGGCACGAAGTTGTACGGGTCCTCGGCGTTCACGCGGCACTCGATGGCATGGCCGCGCAGCACGATGTCGCCCTGCTTGAACGGCAGCTTCTCGCCGGCCGCCACCCGGATCTGGGTCTTGACGATGTCGATGCCGGTGATCAGCTCCGTCACCGGGTGCTCCACCTGCACGCGGGTGTTCATCTCGATGAAGTAGAACTCGCCGTCTTCATAAAGGAACTCGAAGGTGCCCGCGCCGCGGTAGCCGATCTTCTTGCAGGCGGCGGTGCAGCGCTCGCCGATCTTTTCGATCAGCTTGCGGGGGATGCCAGGCGCCGGCGCTTCCTCGATCACCTTCTGGTGGCGCCGCTGCATGGAGCAGTCGCGCTCGCCCAGGTACACGGCGTTCTTGAACTTGTCCGCCAGGATCTGGATTTCGATGTGGCGCGGGTTCTGGAGGAACTTCTCCATGTAGACGGCCGCATTGCCGAAAGCCGCGCCGGCCTCCGCCTTGGTCATCTGCACGGCGTTGATCAGGGCCGCTTCGGTGTGCACCACGCGCATGCCCCGCCCGCCGCCGCCGCCCGCCGCCTTGATGATGACGGGATAGCCCACCGCCTTGGCGATGCGGCGGATCTCCACCGGGCTGTCCGGCAGTTCGCCCTCCGAGCCCGGCACGCAGGGCACCCCGGCCTTGATCATGGCCTGCTTGGCCGAGACCTTGTCGCCCATCATGCGGATGTTCTCGGGCGTGGGGCCGATGAACTGGAAACCGCTCTTTTCGACCCGCTCGGCGAAATCGGCGTTCTCCGAGAGGAAGCCGTAGCCGGGGTGGATCGCCTCGGAGTCCGTCACTTCGGCCGCCGAGATGATGGCCGGCATGTTCAGGTAACTGAGGTTCGAAGGCGGCGGCCCGATGCAGACCGCCTCTTCGGCCAGCTTCACGTACTTGGCTTCGCGGTCGGCTTCGGAATACACCATGACTGCCTTGACGCCCAGCTCGCGGCACGCGCGCTGGATGCGCAAGGCGATCTCGCCGCGATTGGCGACCAGAATCTTCTTGAACATGCTCACTCGATCACGAACATCGGCTGGCCGTACTCCACCGCCTGCCCGTTTTCGCAAAGGATCTGCGCGATGGTGCCGGACTTGTCAGCCTCGATCTCGTTGAGGATCTTCATCGCCTCGATGATGCAGATGGTGTCGCCTTCCTTCACCTGGCTGCCCAGTTCCACGAAGCTCTTGGCTCCGGGCGATGCAGCGCGGTAGAAAGTGCCGACCATCGGCGATTTGACGGCATGACCGGCAGGCACCTCGGGCGCGGCGGCCACCGGGGCAGCGGGCGCCAGGACCGGAGCCGGAGCCGCGGCGGGCATGACCATCGGGGCGCCGACGCCGGCAGGACTGCCCTTGACGATCCGGACCTTGCCCTCCGCTTCGGTGATCTCCAGCTCGGAAACGTTCGATTCCGACACCAGGTCGATCAGCGTCTTCAGTTTGCGCAAGTCCATGGGAACGTTCTCCTGCCTCATCGAAAGAGGTGCGAATTTACAGCAAAATCCGCTTACTTCCCTTTATGGGCGCCAACGATCTTTTATTTTTCTTTCGCGGCGCGGTCCGGGCGGCCCGGAAGACGCGTCCGCGGCCGGGCGGCGGGCTCAGGTCAGGCTGGACCAGTCGTGCAGGTCGGCTTCGCTGACGCGGCCGATTCTACGCTGTCGCATCCTGCCGTCCGCACCGAGAACCACGGTGAACGGCAAGCCCCCAGCCTGGTTACCCAGGGCTTTGGTCAGGTCCACGCCTTCGAGGCCGGCCAGGCCGATCGCGAAGCTCACCGGCGTCTGCTGCAGGAACTTGCGCACGGCGGCCGGCTGGTCCACCGCGAGACCGACGACTTGCCAGCCGTTTGCTGCCTGTTGACGGTAGAAGCGGTCCAGCAGCGGCATTTCCTCGACGCAAGGCGGACACCAGGTCGCCCAGAAATTCACCAGCAGCGGCTTGCCCTTGAAGGCGGCGAACGCCAGCGAGCCGCCTTGCGGCGTGTCGAAGCCAAGGCCCCACAAACGCGCGACGGCGGCGTCGTCGACCGCCTGCGCACCGTGGCGCCACCAGGCGAGCCCGCCACCGGCGACCGCTGCCGTGGCCGCCACCGCGCCCACCAGCCAGTTGCGTCGGAGTGCCGACACGGGCGCTTCGGCGGCTACCTCATCCATGGTCACCCCCCTCCAGCAGCGCGCGGACCGCGGCGAGGTTGCCGCGCGGCGAACGGCCCTTGTGGTCCGGCCGCAGGGCACCTCGCAGGTCGTCGTGGTCGTAGATCAGGAGATGCACGCCGATCGGCTCGCCCAGGTCCGGGCTCATGCTGCTGATGCTCAGCGCTTCGACCGACTCGCCGGTGAAGCCGGTCACCGTCCGCGGCACGTAGTCGACGCGGTGCTCGATCAGCGCGATCTCGGCGGACTTGGAGTCGTCGCAGAACAACTGGATGTAGATGTCCGACAGGCGCGTGGCCGTCCCGTGCCATACCGCGCCGCCGAGATACGGCCGGAAGTCCGCCAGCCGCTCCATCCAGGTCACGGCCAGCCGGCGCAGCGCCTGCAGTTCCACGGGCTGCGTGTCGGCATGGAAGATGTCGATGTATTCGCGCACCGCGTCCTCGACGGCGTCGTTGTCCGGCAAGGCTGCGCGCGTGCCCAGCCTCATCTGCTTGACGGCCCGCCGCTTGGCCGGCCCGTATTCCATGCCTTCTTCCACCACCAGGCGAGCGGCGGTGGCGGCGATCTCCGACTGCACGGTGTCCATCCGTGCATTCTGCATGGACGCGCCTGCCCCCGGGACGTACATTGGTTCTTGCTCACCAGGAGACACCATGCAAAGCACGATGATGGCGACGCCGCTCTCGCTGAACCACTTGCTGGAGCGGGCCGGCCAGCTGTTCCATCGCAACGAAATCGTCTCGCGCCTGCCGGACAAGAGCCTGCGCCGCCATACCTACGGCGAGTTCTATCGCCGCACGCGCTCGCTCGCCGCCGCGCTGCAGCAGCTCGGGCTGAAGAAAGGCGACCGGGTCGCCACGCTGTGCTGGAACCACCATGCGCACCTGGAAGCCTATTTCGGCGTGCCGGCGGCCGGCGGCGTCATGCACACGCTGAATCTGCGGCTGTCCGCCGACGAGATCGGCTGGATCTCGGGGGACGCCAAGGATCGCTTCCTGATCGTGGACGACGTGCTGCTGCCGCTCTACCGGCAGTTCGCGCCCTTGCACCAGTTCGAGAAGGTGATCGTGTTCTCCTTCTCGGGAGCCGACGTGCCGACCGACCTGCTGGACTATGACAAGCTGCTGGCCGGGGCGCCCGCAGAGGGCTTTCGCTACACCGAGCACCACGAGGACGACCCGGTGGCGATGTGCTACACGTCCGGCACGACCGGCCGGCCCAAGGGGGTGGTCTATTCGCATCGCTCCACCATCCTGCACACCCTGGTCGCCAGCCTGGGAGACTTCTGGGGCCTGCGCGGCACCGACGTGGTCATGCCGGTCACGCCCATGTTCCACGCCAACAGCTGGGGCATGCCCTACGGCGCGGTGATGATGGGCGTGAAGCTGGTCTTCCCCGGGCCGCACCTGCATCCGGACGACCTCCTCGACCTGATGCAGGCGGAGCCGCCCACCCTGTCGCTGGGCGTGCCGACCATCTGGATGAGCCTGATCCAGACTTTCGACGCGGCGCAAAAGGAGGGTTCGCCCAACCTGGGCCGGTGGCAGTTGCCGCGCGGCATGCGCTCGCTGGTCGGCGGCGCGGCGGTTCCGGAGGCGCTGATCCGCGCCTTCGACCGGCACGGCATCTGGATCGAACAGGGGTGGGGCATGACCGAGACGTCGCCGGTCTGCACGATCTCCTATCCGCGTGCCGAGCTGAAGGACGCCAGCGATGACGAGAAATACCGCCGCGCCGCCATGGCCGGCGTGCCGGTGCCGCTGGTGGACCTGCGGGTCTGGGGCGACGACGGCGAGCTGCCGTGGGACGGCAAGAGCGTCGGCGAGATCCAGGTGCGGGGCCCCTTCATCACCGGCAGCTATCACGACGTGCCGCCCGACCCCGGCAAGTTCACCGCCGACGGCTGGCTGCGCACCGGCGACGTGGCCTGCGTGGACGAACTCGGCTTCGTGCGCATCACCGACCGCACCAAGGACCTGATCAAGTCCGGCGGCGAGTGGATCAGCTCGGTCGACCTGGAGAACGCCCTGATGGCGCACCCGGCGGTCGCCGAAGCCGCCGTGATCGCGATTCCCGACGAGAAGTGGAGCGAGCGTCCGCTGGCCTGCGTGGTCGTCAAGAAGGGCGCTGACACGCATGCGGGCGAGTTGAACGCGCACCTGCTGCAGCACAGCTTCGCCAAGTGGCAACTGCCCGAACGCTATGAATTCATCGACGCCGTGCCACGGACGTCGACCGGCAAGTTCTGGAAGCTCAAGCTGCGCGAGCGATTTCCGCGCTGAAGCCGCGTGAAATACGGACGCTCCGGTTTCCCGCCTGCGCGGGAATGACGGCGGCTTGATGTCGAGCTTGGCACTGCCGGGATAATTCGCCCCCATGCACATTCATATCCTCGGCATCTGCGGCACCTTCATGGGAGGGCTGGCCGCGCTTGCCCGCGAGGCTGGTCACAAGGTGACCGGCTGCGACGCCGGCGTGTACCCGCCCATGAGCGACCAATTGCGCGGGTTGGGCATAGACCTGATCGAAGGCTTCGGAGTCGAGCAACTCGCGCTCAAGCCAGACATGTGGGTGGTCGGCAACGTGGTGTCACGCGCCCGCCTGCCGGACGGCTCCGCGCGCTTCCCGCTGATGGAGGCGATCCTCGACCAGGGCCTGCCTTACACCAGCGGTCCCCAGTGGCTGTCGGAGCACGTGCTGCAAGGCCGGCATGTGCTGGCCGTGGCCGGCACCCACGGCAAGACCACGACCACGACCATGCTGGCCTGGATCCTGGAACACGCGGGGCTGCAGCCGGGCTTCCTGGTCGGCGGCGTGCCGCTCAACTTCGGCGTCTCGGCGCGACTGGGCAACCTCGCGCGACCGTTCACGCCTTTCGTCATCGAAGCCGACGAATACGACACCGCGTTCTTCGACAAGCGCAGCAAGTTCATCCACTACAAGCCGCGCACGGCGATCCTGAACAACCTCGAGTTCGACCACGCCGACATCTTCGACGACCTGGCCGCGATCGAGCGCCAGTTCCACCACCTGGTGCGCACCGTGCCGTCGACCGGACGGCTGGTGGTGAACGGCCTGGAAGAAAGCATCACCCGCGTGCTGCACCAGGGCTGCTGGAGCGAGGTGCGCAGCTTCGGCGCCGCGGTCAGCGATTTCCGCGCCGAAGGCGAGCCGAACCGCTTCGACGTGCTGGAGCAAGGCCACCGGGTGGCGCAGGTGCAGTGGGAAATCGGCGGCGTCCACAACCAGCTGAACGCCCTCGCTGCGATCGCGGCGGCGCAGCACGTCGGCGTGACACCGGCGACGGCGGCGACGGCGCTGCGCGAGTTCCGCAACGTCAAGCGGCGCATGGAAGTGCGCGGCGTCGCCAACGGGATCACCATCTACGACGACTTCGCCCATCACCCGACGGCGATCCGCACGACCATCGACGGGCTGCGGCGGCAGGTGGGCAGCCAGCGCATCCTCGCGGTGATCGAGCCGCGCAGCAACACCATGAAGCTGGGCACGATGAAGGCACAGCTGCCCTGGAGCCTGGAACAGGCCGACCTGTCCTTCTGCCACGCGGGCGGACTGGGCTGGGATCCGACCGAGGCGCTGGCGCCCATGGGCAGCAAGGCCAAGGTATCGCACAGCATCGAGGAGCTGGTGGCGCAGTTGCAGGCAGCGGCCAGGCCAGGCGATCACGTGCTCTGCATGAGCAATGGCGGCTTCGGCGGCATCCACGCCAAGCTGCTCACCACGCTGGCCCCGGCGGCCTGAAGTTCAGTCCGGCAGCAGCGGCGCCGGCGCGGTCATGTCGGAAATCCGCCGGCGCTGCATGTCGAGCGGCCGTGAATTCGGGTCCATCATCGAGTTGAAGATATCGCTCTGCGCCGACAGTCCCGAATCGGTGCCGCCGGCCGGGCGCGAACTGCTCGTCACCCCCGTGGCCCGCTTCGGATTGGCGGTGACGGATCCCACCACGTACAGGGCCGACAGGCAGTTCGACAGGGCTGCGGCGCCGAGCCCGGTGCACTGCTGCAGCTGTTCGAAGTTCATGCCGGGTTGCGCCACCAGCTCGCGCATCAGCAGCAGGTGCGCGTCCTTCAGCTGCCGCTGCGGCAGCCGCGGCGGCCGGCGGAAGAACAGCGGCTGCGCCCGGTAGTGCGGCGGCAGCAGGTCGCGCTGGGTGCGCTGGGCGTACTGCCACATCAGTTGCGACACGCTGATGCGCGGGAACGAAGGCGGGATCAACACCGCGCCGTGGTCACGGATGCACCAGCTGGCGTCGACGAAGTCCGCGGGAGTGGCGCCGGGCATCACCCCCGCGCCGAGTTTCAGGTCCACGACCGCCAGCAGGTCGGAGCCGCGCAGAACCTCCCAGGAGCCGGAGCCGAGAGTGGGTTGGTTGTGGGCGATGCTGGAGCCCAACGCGAACTGTGCCAGCATGGTCTGCAGCCAGCCGGAGAACTGGTGCAGCACCGCGATCGAGGCCGTGCGGTCTTCCAGCCGGAAGGTGACCGCGGGCTGGAACCCAGGGGCGTTGAGGGGCAGCGAGAAGGCGACCGGGCGATCGACGTCGGCCAGGGCGATCTGCACGGAGCGCCCGCTGGGCATCGCCGGCTGCACCCGCAGGTGCTGGTTCGCCATCAGGACGGTGCGGCTGCCCTCCAGCCACCAGCCGTCCGCCTCGGCGAACGGGCTCAATTCCCAGGTGGCGCGCGCAGTCCCGGCTGCGCGGGCGACGTCGCCTGCGGCCTTGTGTTGCGCTTCCGTGTACCCCGCCAAACCCAGGCGAAGAGCTGGGACCTCGATGGACATAGTCGCCCCTGTCGAGCTCTAATGGCGCGACTGGAAACAAATATACACAAGAGGTTACTGGATGTAAACAGGCTCTACGCTGCCCGGCCACGACGCTGACGAACGGCAGACGCGAGTGTCTCCAGCACCTCCACCGATTCGTTCCAGCCGATGCAGGCATCGGTGATGCTCTTGCCGGGCTCCAGCTGCCGTGGGTCGTCCTTGCCCGCGGTGAACTTCTGGGCGCCGCCGACCAGGTGGCTCTCCACCATCAAGCCGAACACCTGCCGCGAGCCGCCGGCGACCTGCTGGGCGATGTCGGCGGCGACGGCGACCTGGCGCTCGTGCTGCTTGCTGCTGTTGGCGTGGCTGCAGTCGACCATCAATGTCGGCGGGAGATTGGACGCCTGCAGTTCCTTGCAGGCGGCGGCGACGCTGGCGGCGTCGTAGTTGGGCGCCTTGCCGCCGCGCAGGATGACGTGGCAGTCGGGGTTGCCGTTGGTCTGCACGATCGCGACCTGCCCGTTCTTGTGGACCGAGAGGAAGTGGTGCGGGCGCGCCGCCGCCTGGATCGCATCGGTGGCGATCTTGATGTTGCCGTCGGTGCCGTTCTTGAAGCCGATCGGCGCCGAGATGCCCGAAGCGAGCTCGCGGTGGACCTGGCTCTCGGTGGTGCGCGCGCCGATGGCGCCCCACGAGATCAGGTCACCGATGTACTGCGGCGAGATCACGTCGAGGAATTCGCTGCCGGCCGGCACGCCCACCCGGTTGATGTCGATCAGCAGCTGGCGCGCGATGCGCAGCCCTTCGTCGATGCGGTAGCTCTCGTCGAGGTAGGGGTCGTTGATCAGTCCCTTCCAGCCCACCGTCGTACGCGGTTTCTCGAAGTACACGCGCATCACGATCTCCAGCGTGCCGGCGTGCTTCGTCCGCGCTTCCTTCAGCTTGCGCGCGTACTCGAGCGCCGCCACCGGGTCGTGGATCGAACACGGCCCGATCACCACCAGCAGCCGGTCGTCCCGGCCGGCCATGATCTCGTGGATGGCGCGGCGGGTCTGGCTGATCAGCCCCTCCACCGGCGTGCCGCGGATGGGGAAGAAGCGGATCAGGTGTTCGGGCGGCGGCAGCACGGTGATGTCCTTGATGCGTTCATCGTCGGTCTGGCTGGTCTTGTCGACGGGGTGCGCATGCCAGGCATCGCTGGTAGTGGCTTGGACGGTCATGGACGGCTTTCCTCGAGGTGGTTTCGCGGGCCCAAGAAAAAACCGCCGGGGTTGCCGGCGGTTGGTTCGAGGTTCTTTGCGTGGGTTGCGGGTACGCTCAGATCTCTCTACCGCCGGGGGCGCAGGAGAACCAGAAGTAGCCAAAAAAGAAAACGCGAACGGGACGCATGTCGCCAATTTAACACAGGGCACGCAACGGGCGCGCTGCCGCCGCCGGGCAAGCGTTGTTTCAGCGCCGCAGCTTTTGCCACCACTGCAGCGCGCGTTCCACCTGCGGCTGCTGCGGCGTCGCCAGCCGGGATTCGTCGCCCTGCTGCTCGGAGTCGAGCCACTGTTCATACATGTCGATCAGCAGCATGCCGTCGCCCAGGGTGCGCCAGGCGACCAGTTCGAAGTCTTCGGCCGTCACGGCCAGCTGGTCGTCCCAGGGGCTCGCGTTCAGCAGCCACTGGCCGATCAACACCCGCAGGTTGTTGAGCCCCTGCAGGTAGGCCGCGTACTCGTAGAGGCCGCGCCACGCCAGGTCGAGGTCCAGCACCAGTTGCCGGTGCTCCCGCACCACCGTCAGCATGTCCATCAGCACCGGGGCCACGCGCTCGCGCTGCCGGCCCTTGCGCAGCTTGGCAACCACGGCTTCGCCGAGGGCGGCCATCAGGTTCATGCTTTCCGACAAGCGCCGGCTGTCTTCGTCCGCGATGGCGCCGCGCAGGAACTGGCTCAGCTCCCCGAACGAATGCACGCTCGGCAGGAAAGTGATCCTGTCGGGCTGTAGGCGCGAGTTGGGGACGGTGTGCATGGTGCGTCGAGCAGCCAGTATCAAGGCTGAGCTTGGGCGGCACCAGCGGCCCGCCGCACCCGTTCTACAAACGGTTACGTGCCGCCGAGGAACGGCGGGCGGCGTGACCGATCCGCTGCGGCCCCCGTGCAGGAAGCCGCCAGGTGGCCCAGCCTCAGGCCGTGCCGCCGACGGTCAGCCCGTCGATGCGCAGCGTCGGCTGGCCAACGCCCACCGGCACGCTCTGGCCTTCCTTGCCGCAGGTGCCCACGCCGCTGTCCAGCCTCATGTCGTTGCCGATCATGGTGACGCGGGTCAGCGCGTCCGGGCCGTTGCCGACGATGGTGGCGCCCTTCACCGGGTACTGGATCTTGCCCTTCTCGACCCAGTACGCCTCGCTGGCGGAGAACACGAACTTGCCCGAGGTGATGTCGACCTGGCCGCCGCCGAAGTTGGTGGCGTACAGGCCCTTGTCGATGCTGGCGACGATCTCTTCCGGCGAGCGGTCGCCGCCCAGCATGTAGGTGTTGGTCATCCGCGGCATCGGGATGTGCGCATAGCTCTCGCGCCGGCCGTTGCCCGTGGGTGCGACGCCCATCAGGCGGGCGTTCATCGAATCCTGGATGTAGCCGCGCAGGATGCCGTCTTCGATCAGCACGTTGCGCTGGCTCGCGTTGCCCTCGTCGTCGACGTTGAGCGAGCCACGGCGATCGGCGATGGTGCCGTCGTCCAGCACGGTGACGCCCTTGGCTGCGACGCGCTGGCCGATCTTGCCGCTGAAGGCGCTGGAGCCCTTGCGGTTGAAGTCGCCTTCGAGGCCGTGGCCGATCGCTTCGTGCAACAGGATGCCGGGCCAGCCCGGGCCGAGGACCACCGTCATCTCGCCGGCCGGCGCGGGCCGTGATTCGAGGTTGGTCAGCGCCGCCTTGACGGCGTCGTCGACATAACTCTGCAGCTGCTCGTCCGTGAAGTAGCCCAGCCCGAAGCGGCCACCGCCGCCACCGGAACCCATTTCGCGGCGGCCGTTCTGCTCGGCGATGACGGTGACGGACAGGCGCACCAGCGGCCGCACGTCGGCGGCGATGGTGCCGTCGGCGCGCGCCACGAGCACCACGTCGTATTCACTGGCCAGCCCGGCCATGACCTGCGCCACCCGCGGGTCCTTGGCCT
>JAQGMY010000090.1 GCA_028292105.1 Ramlibacter sp. | reverse complement strand
TGGCTGCTGTGGACGATCGGTGCCGGCGCCTGCGTCTGGCTCTATTTCAACTGGTCTTCCTGATCCGCATCAAGCCGCCCGGCGAATTTCCCGCTGCAGGTAATCCACCACCCGCTCGAACGGATCGAAGGCGAACTCGGCGGCGATCGACGGGCGCAGGTTGGAGTTGGCGTTGACGTCGTAGAAGACCCGGCGGCCGTCCGGCGTTTCCAGGTACTCGATGCCGCCCACGTCCAGCCGCGCGGCCTGCACGATGCGCCGCGCCGTTTCCACCGCATCGCGCGGCACGTCCTTGTAGGGGTAGAACTCCACCGGCGGCGCCGCCACGGCTTCGTGCGCCGGCAGTTCGCACAGGCCCTCCTCGCCCTCGCCTGGATTGCAGACGGGCGAAGGACACAGGTTGAAGCGGCCATGCGTCTTCACGCGCATCGCATACAGCAGCTCGCCCCCCAGGAACTCGAGCCGGACGATGCCCTGCTCGGGGTCGTGCGGCAGGTACTCCTGCAGCAGGAACAGGTTGTCGGGCAGCCAGACCGACGGGTCGCGCCGGAAGATGTCCTCCACCTGCTCGAGCGAGTCGACGACCTGGATGCGCGCGCCGCTGCCGCCCTGGTCGGGCTTCAACATCGCCGGCCACCGGATCTGGTGCAGATGTGCGCGCAGTGCAGCGGGCTCGTTGAAGGTGATGGACACGGGCGTGTCGATGCCGATGTGGCGCAGCAAGGCCGCTTGCGCGCTCTTGCTCAGTTCGAGCGCGAACACGTCGGCGCCGTTCAGCACGCGCGCGCCCAGGCGCTCCAGCGTTCGCATGTAAGCCAGCGCCAGCGGCACCGCGCGCGTGTTGCCGCGCACGTAGGCACTCGGCGATGCCTGGTTGAAGTAGAGCCTGGCGCGCGGCGCATCCACGTTGCTGAAGGCCGCGCTGGTGACATCGAAAGCCTCGTAGGAAACGCCACGCCGCGCCAGCGCTTCGAACAGCGGCTTTTGCCACTCGGGATGCTCATGCAGGACGATCAGGTCGGGTGAGGAAGTCGGCATGGCGCGCATCGTACCGGCTGCGTGGACAATCGTGCGGTGACCCACCGCTGCCTCTACCTCGCCGGCCCCGACGTGTTCCGCCCCGACGCCGCCGAACACGGCCGCCTGCTGGTGGCGCTGTGCGCCGAGTACGGTTTCCGCGGCCTGTTCCCGCTGGACAACACGCTGCCGCCTGAGCTGCCGCCGCCGGAGCTTGCCCGCAGGATCTACCAAGCCAACATCGCGCGCATCGAGGCCTGCGACGCCGTGCTGGCGAACCTGGATTTCTTCCGCGGCGCCGAGCCGGACAGCGGCACCTGCTTCGAAGTGGGTTACGCCGTCGCGCGCGGCAAGCCGGTGGTGGGCTACGTGCCGGAGGGTGGCAGCTTCGCCGAGCGCATCCGCCGGCGCCATCCGCAGTCAGTGGGAGCAGGATCGCTGGATGCGCAAGGCTGGCAGCTGGAAGAGTTCGGACTGCCGCTCAACCTGATGTTGAGCGTACCCTGCCGCGTGGTGGTGGGAGATGCGCGCGCCGCGCTCGAGGTGCTGCGCGCGGAAATGGCGGGCGGTGGTTCAGACCCGGCGGCGCCGACCCAGTGAAGACGGCGGGAACGTGAGCGTGGACATCTCCAGCGGCTCATGAAGGATTTCGCGGCGCGGCGTTCTCGCGCGCAGTTCGGCAACGAGCAGGGCCAGGCCGAGCGCGAGCACGACCGTAGCCCCCAGCAAGATCAAGAGGGTGCTGCGCGGCTGCACCAGCGCGCCGGTGGAGACCAGGCACAACGTCACGAGGCATGCGATGAGGCCGACGGCGGCCGCAGTGATGAGGAGACGCAAGATGCCTTGATGGGTGCGGGTCGGGTGCTGCATGGAACTTCAACGCTCGGTGCGGCATTTCAGTGTACCGATGTTGGAGTGGCGTGCAAGCGACGCGCGGATCCCGTGACCTGCATCACGGAATCCCTGATTTACGCCGGCGCCATGTATCAGTAAGGCTTCAGGAAGCCGCGCAGCTGCATGTCGCCTTGTTGCGGGTTGAACAGGTCGTAGCGGCGGTGCGTGAAACCCACGCCATCGCCCTGCTGGTCGACCGCGCCATTCAGGTCCACGTAGCCGTCGCGCGTGTTGCCCTCGATCGCATGGAAGCTGACGCCGTCGCAGTCCAGCACGATGCCGGTATGGCCGTGGTTCGGATCGTTCGTGTGTTGCCAGATGGCGATGGCCCCGGCCAGCGGCGACAGCTTGACGCGCAGGTCCTCCGGCGTGCCGTTCCACACCGACATGCAGGCGCCCGAGGCCTTGACGCGCGACTTCTTGCCTGTCTTCAATTCAGCGTACGCCAGGCAGGACTGCACGAAACCCATGCACCAGGCATTGCCCGCGGCGATGTCGACGGTCTGCTGGAAGAGGCGCACTTCCCTGCCCGCGTTGGGCGGATTTTCGCGGATGCCGACGCAGGACTTCGCCGCCTCGACAAAGAGTTGCCGCGCCAACCGCTGCTCGACACAGACAGCCACCAGCGGATTCGAAGCGAGGCGCTGATCGAACATGTCGATTGCCCCTTGGGTCAGTTCACGTGCCATGGTGCCTCCTTGCGATACGCATCTTCGACAGGAGCCGATGGTGCTCGCCGGCAGCAGCGCTCGCATCCCTCCAATGACGGAGGGGCATCGTCCGCGGCCCTGGCCCGCGAAACTACGTTTCGAACTGGACCGCGGCGGACACCTTGATCGTGCCCACCGATGAGACGCTAGGCGGACAGTCCCATCGCCTGCGTGATCTTGCGGCCGGACCGGCGTAGTTTCTCCAGGTCCGACGCCAGGTCGCCGGCCAGCATCTTGCCGCCGCGCTTTTTCCACTGGCCCGCCACCATCACGCTGTCGATGTTGGCGAGCGACGCCTGCATCACCACCGAGCTCACCGCATCGTGCACCGGCTGCATGTTGAGGTCGCTGGCGCGGATCACCACCAGGTCGGCCTGCTTGCCGGGTGCGAGCGAGCCGATGCGGTCCTGTTGTTGCAGCATGCGCGCGCCTTCGATGGTCACCCACGACAGCGCCTCGCGCGTCGTGATGGTGGACGTCGGCGGGATGGTGCCGTGCTGCTCGCGGAAGGCCACGTTGTCCAGGCTGCGCTGGATGCCCAGCGCGATGCGCGCCTGCGTCAGCATGTCGCCGGAGAGCACGCTCTCGAGGTCGACGCCGAGCGAAGGCGAGCGGCCGAACTGCCGCAGGCGCCCCGTCAGCGGATGGCCATGGCCTTGCGACATCTCGCTCTCGGCCGCTGCCGAAAAGCTCATGCCGAGGTCGCAGAAACGCTTGAGCTGGACGTCGTCGAGCGCGTGGCCATGCACGATGTTGATGTTGGGCCCGAGCAGGCCCTCGGCCTCCAGCCGCTGCCAGCCATCCGGCGTGCGCGCCGCGCCGCCGCCCTGGTGCAGGGAGGCGATCAGGCCGAGTTCCCGCGCCATGCGGAAGTCGTGCATCGTCACGTCGAGCGTGGAGTAGTGCGGCCCGAGCACCGCGGCATGGATGGACAACAACGGATGGCCCTGGTGCGCCTTCACCAGCCGCTCGACTTCGGCGCGCGGATGCCGCACCTCCCAGAAGGGCGTCTGGCCGGGGGCCGGATCGGGCTTGGGCGTTCCATGGAAGAAGGCGGCCCGGATGCCCGTGGTCAGCAGCCCCTCGATGGCGGCATCGTTGTGCGCCGGCGTCGGATTGTTGTGGCACCAGTCGGCCAGCGTGGTGGTGCCGCAGTTCAACTGGTTCAACGCGCCCATGCGCGTGGCGATGAACAGGTCGTCGGCGCCGAACGCGGTCGCCAGCCCCGCGTGCATCTTCCTGAAGTATTCCAGCAGCGTCCAGTTGGCGGCCACGCCGCGCAGCGCCGTCTGCCAGGTGTGCATGTGGGCGTTGACCAGGCCGGGGATGACGATGCAGCCGGTGGCGTCGACCACCTCGGCGTCCCCGGCGGAGATCACGGGCGCGATTTCGACGATGCGGTCGTCCTTCACCAGGATGTCGGCCGAGGGCAGGTCGCCCTGCTGGTCCATCGTGATGACGGTGGCGCCGCGAATCAGCGTGGGCATGCTCTCACTCCTTGGCAGGTTCAACGCGGTAGTCCACCTGGTGGCGGTGGGTGCGCATGTCGCCGATTTCGTTCTTGACGCGCAGGTGCTCGGGATGCACCGCGTAGGCCTCCAGCGCTGCCTGCGACTCGAAGTCGCTCACCAGCACGACGTCGCAGGCGTAGTCGACGCTGCTGGTGTCGACCCCGATCTCCAGGTGCAGCAGGCCGGGCACGCGGCCCCGCAGGCTGTGGAAGCTGCGCTTCAACTTCTCGATGTTGGCCAGTTTCTCGTCGCGGCTTTCGCCGCGCACGTTCCACATCACGATGTGACGGATCATCGATTTTCCTGTTCGGTCTTGAACGGTGCCGCCGAATAGACCGGCCGTCCGCCGACCACGGTCAGCAGCGACACCGTGCCGCCGATCTGGTCCACCGGCACGGCAAAGAAGTCGCGGTCCAGGATGGCGAAGTCGGCCAGCTTGCCGGGCTCCAGCGAGCCGCGCCGGCCCTCGTCGAACGTGAACCAGGCGCTGCCCACGGTGTACATCCGCAGCGCCTGCTCGCGCGTCGGCGTTTCTTCCGGGCCGCGGGTGGGCACGCCGCCGACGGTCTTGCCATCCAGCATCCACTGCAGCGCGGCAAACGGGTTGTACGAGGCCACGCGGTGCGCATCGGTGCCCGCGCCCAGCGGCAGCCCCATGCGCAGTGCCGTCATCATCGGCGGCATGGTGCGGGCCCGCGCCGCGCCGGCCGCGGCCACGCGGCTGTCGCCGGCCAGGTACATGGCGTCCTGCATCGCCCAGCCGACGCCGAGGGCCTTCATGCGCGCCAGCGTCACCGGCGTGGCGTTGTCCAGGTGCGCGATGGACCAGCGCAAGGGCGCGATCGGCGTCTCGCGATCCACCTGCTCGAACAGGTCCAGCAGGTGGTGCGCCGAGGCGTCGTCGTTCTGGTGGATGGTCAGCGTCATGCGCTGCCTGGCGGCCCAGCGCGCCACCTCCAGGAACTTCTCGCGGGTGGCAGCGTCGGGCGCGGCGTTGTTGTACATGGCGATGGTCACTCGCTCGCCGATGCCGTTGAAGCGCAGCATGTCGTCGCCGAAACCCATCGGCAGCATCTGCGTCAGGTCCTGGTACTCGGCCAGTTCGGCGCCGGCCTTCTGCGCGAACAGGCTGTAGGCGACGCGCAGGGTCAGCGCCTTGTCCTGCCAGAGCTTGAGCAGGGCCGCGTACTGCGCCGGCGCGATGCTGAAGCCGCCCGGATCGACCACGCCGGTCAGGGCCAGGCGATTGAGTTCGGTGAAGAACTGGCGCGTGCCGGTGAGGTTGTCTTCGAAGGTGGGCTTGGGCAGGCGGTCGAACACCGCCGACATGGTGACGATGTTGCCGGTGTGCCAGCCGGGCACGTCGGCCTGGGCGGCGATCCCCTGCGGCAGCGTGGCCGGCGTGATGGCCAGGGCGGTCATCGCCTTGGGCGTGAGCAGCAGGTCGCTGTAGAACAACTGGATCCAGACCGGGTTGTCCGGCACGGCGGCCAGCACTTCGTCCAGCGACGGCCGCCGCTTTTCGGCGAATTGCAGTTCGGTCCAGCCGCCGGCGACGACCACCCAGGCGCCCGGGCGCGACTGCGCCGCCTGCCGCAGGCGTTGCATCGCTTCGGCAATGGTGTGGGCGCCGATCCAGTTGACCTCGGTCGAATAGCTCAAGGCAGCGCGCACCGCGTGCATGTGCGAGTCGATGAGGCCGGGGATCACGGTGCGGCCGCCGGCGTCGATCTGGCGCGTCGACGGGCCCGCCAGGCCCTGCATGGCGGCGGAGCTTCCCACGGCGAGGATGCGGCCGTCGCGCACGGCGAGCGCCTGGGCCATCCGCGAGCCGGCGTCCAGGGTCGCCACGCGGGCGTTGGTGACGATCAGGTCCGCGGCCACCGGGGTGCGCACCGCGGCGCAGCCGGCCAGCACCAGCGCCGCGAGGGCGGCGAGCCAGGCGCGCTTCATGCGCGCTCCGGATTCAGCACGAAGTCGTATTCGACCAGGTAGTTCCCGTCCGGCTGCTGGACCCAGTCGGCGATCAGCGACTGCCGCACCCCGAACACCGCATCGGAGTCGAGGTAGGAATCGCCGTTGCGGAACACATGGGTGATCAGCCTCTCGTAGCCCGGCGCCGTGATCATGAAGTGCAGGTGGGCCGGTCGCCACGGATGCCGCTTGGTGGCGCGGAGCATGTCGCCCACCGGGCCGTCATCGGGGATGGGGTAGGCCTCGGCCAGGATCGAGCGGAAGTGGTAGTGGCCCTTGCCGTCCGCGTGCAGCACGCCGCGCGCCTTGTGCTCGTGGCTTTCGTACTGCATGTCGTACTTGCCCTGGGCGTCGGCCTGCCAGACCTGGATCTCGGCGCCAGGCACGGGCTCGCCGTTGATGCCGCGGATGGCACCGCGCACCAGGCACGGAATGCCGGGGGCACCGTTGGAGACGTCGTCGCCGAGGTCGAAGCTCGGTGCGTTCTCCACGAAGAAGGGCCCGAACACGGTGGCCTCGGTGCAGCCTTGCGGCTTTTCCTGGTTCATGGCCACCGTCAACATCGACAGGCCGAGCGTGTCGGACAGCAGGATGAATTCCTGCCGCTTGTCGTCGGTGATGTGGCCGACGCGGGTGAGGAATTCGATGCCCTGGAACCATTCGGCTTCGGTCAGCTTCACGTCGCGGGCGAACGCGTGCAGGTGCTGCACCAGGCTGGTGACGATCTCCTTGAGGCGCGGATCGGGCGTGTCGGCAAAGCGGGCGATCACGGCTTGCGTGATGTTGTCCTGGGTCAGGTTGCGCATGGGTTCTCCGGGAGGGCCGGCTGGCGGCGCACCGGGCTGACTCTAGGGGGCAGCCATAATTTGGGAAAGGGCGCGGCGGCAAATGAGTTTTCCGCCGCGTGGAACATTGGAGACCAGGCCTTGGATCGCTGGACGGAGATGGCGTTGTTCGTGCAGGTGGCCGAGACCGGCAGCCTGAGCCGCGCCGCGGAGGAACTGGGGCTGTCGAACGCCGCCGCCAGCCGCCACCTGGCGGCGCTGGAGGAGCGGCTGGGCGCGCGCCTGGTGGAGCGCAACACCCGGCGGCTGTACCTGACCGAGCCCGGGCAGGAGTTCCTGCGCCGCAGCAAGGCCATCCTGGCGGAGCTGCGGGACGCCGAATCGGCCGTCAACGCGTCGACGCTGAATCCGACCGGCACGCTGCGGGTCACCGCTTCGCTGTCGTTTTCGATGCAGCACATCGCACCGGTGCTGCCCGAGTACACCAGGCGCTACCCCAATGTCACGGTCCACATCGAGGCGGCCAACCGCTACCTGGACCTGATCGACAACAACATCGACGTCGCCATCCGGACGCGGGAGTCGGAGCCCGATTCCAACATCACGATCCGGCGCCTGGCCGAGACCCGGCGCATCCTGGCGGCGTCGCCCGGCTACCTGGGCCGCGCCGGCACGCCGCGCGAGCTCAAGGACCTCGGCCGGCATGCGCTGCTGGTCTACACCCATGCCAACAATCCGCACGAGCTGCGCTTCACCCGCGACGGCGAAGCGAGCAGCGTCTCGATCAAGGGCGTGCTGGAATCCAACGACGGCCAGGTGCTGCGCGCCGCCGCCCTCGAAGGATTGGGTATCCTCGTGCAGCCGACGTATATCCTCTACGACGACATCGTGGCCGGACGGCTGGTGCCAGTGCTCGACGCCTGGGACCTGCCGCGGCTGACCGTGAACCTCGCCTATCCCAGCCGCAAGCACCTGACCGCCAAGGTGCGAACCTTCATCGACTTCATGGCTGAACACTTCGACCGCATGGAATACGAACGCAAGTGGACGACACGCTTCCACTTCTGAGCACCGACGTGCTGATCGCCGGCGGCGGCCCTTGCGGGCTGATGCTGGCCAACGAGCTCGGGCGCCGCGGCATCCGCACGCTGCTGGTGGACCCCAAGCCCGGCACGGCCTTCAATCCGCAGGCCAACGCGACGCAGGCGCGCACCATGGAGCACTTCCGCCGGCTCGGCATCGCGGAGGAAGTGCGGGCGCAAGGGCTGCCGCCCGACCATCCGACCGACATCGCCTACTTCACGCGCTATGCCGGCTACGAGCTGGCCCGCCTGTCGCTGCCGACGGCCGCCCAGGCCGTGCGCAACGTGCGCGGCATGGGCGGGTCGTGGAGCGCGGCGGAGCTGCCGCACCGCGTGTCGCAGAAGTTCGTCGAAGCGGTGCTGCGCAAGCATGCCCAGGCGCACGGCAGCAACGACGTGCGCTACGGCTGGCGGCTGTCCGGGTTCGACGACCTGGGAACGCACGTCGAGGCGGTGGTGCAGCCGGTCGACGGCGGCGCGCCACAAGCTGTGCGCGCGCAGTACCTGGTGGGCGCCGATGGTCCCCGCAGCCTGGTGCGCAGCCGCCTGGGCATCCCGTGGGGCGGCGCCAGCGGCGTGCGGCGCGACTTCATGGGCGGCGAGATGTTCGCCGTCTACCTGCGGGCGCCGGACTTCTACCGGGTGCTGCCGCACGCGCCGGCCTGGATGTACGTGTCGGTCAATCCGCAGCGGCGTGCCTTCATGGCTTCGGTGGACGGCCGCTCCGAATTCGCCTTCCACGCCGCGGTGCACGAGGGTGAGGATGCCGCGGCCTGGACCGAAGCGGACGCGCGACGGGTGTTCGCCGAGGCGCTCGGCGCCGACATTCCGATCGAGGTGCTGTCCTTCGGCACCTGGACCGCCGGCCACTCGCTGGTGGCGCAATCCTTCGGCCGCGGCCGCGTCTTCATCGCGGGAGACGCCGCCCACCTGTTCACGCCCACCGGGGGCCTGGGCTACAACACCGCCGTCGAGGACGCGGTCAACCTGGGATGGAAGCTGGGCAGCGTGCTGCGCGGCGCCAGTGCGCAGTCGCTGCTGGCCAGCTACGAGATCGAACGCAAGCCGCTGGCCGAGCGCAACACGCGCTATGCGCGGCACTTCGCCGATTCGGTGGGGCTGTTCGTGGCCAGCGCGGTGCTGGAGGAGGAAGGCCCCGCGGGCGATGCGGCCCGGCGCGAAGCCGCCGAGCACCTGAACGCCCACGTGCGGCTGGAATTCAACATCCCGGGCGTGACCTTCGGCGGCCGCTACGACGGCTCGCCGCTGATCGTGGGGGACGGCACCAGCCCACCGCCGGATGCGGCCAACGTGTACCTGCCGACCGCCACCCCGGGGGGGCGGCCCCCGCATGCCTGGCTGGAGGACGGCCGCTCGCTGTTCGACAGCTTCCACGGCGAATGGACCCTGCTCGTGCTCGGCACGGACCCGCCCGATGCCAGCGGATTCGAGCTTGCCGCCAGGGAGCTGGGCCTCGACTTGCGGATCGTGCCGCATCGCAGTGCGGCACTGGCGGACCTTTACGCGGCACCGCTGGCGCTGATCCGCCCCGACCAGATCGTGGCCTGGCGCGGCAATGGCGACCATGCAGCCCGGGACGTCCTGCGCCAGGCCGCCGGCAGTTGATCTTTCGGCTGTTAGGTCAGCCTTGTCCTACTGAGTGTTGCGGACGAAACTGTACGTAAGCGGCGTCTACGTTCCGTAGAGTCAGACGGTCGGCAAACGCCTCGACCGGGGCGCTCCGTGAACAAGTAATGACAACAACAAATTGCTACCGGTTGGTAGTGCAGGTTACGTCGTGAGCGTCGCCCACTACCACGCCAGCCTGGAAATAGCGGCGGCAATCGTCGCGCTGGCCATCCTGTTCTCGTCGCTCGACGACCTTTTCATCGACGCCTGGTACTGGTGCCGGCGCGCCGTGCGCTGGTGGACGCTGGAGCGGACCGGCCGGCTGCGGCCGCTGACACCCGAGATGCTGCGCGGCCGCGAAGAGCAGCCGATCGCCATCATGGTGCCGGCCTGGAAGGAATCCGACGTGATCGCGGCGATGGTGGAGAACCTCGTGCAGGTCATGGAGTACCGGCAGTACGTGGTGTTCGTCGGCACGTACTGCAACGACCAGGAAACGATAGCCGAGACCGAGCGGATGGTGCGGCGCTACCGGCAGGTGCACCGGGTGGAGGTGCCGCACCCCGGGCCGACCTGCAAGGCCGACTGCCTGAATTTCGTGGTGGAGACCATCTTCGCCTACGAGCAGGAGCACGCCATGGAATTCGCCGGCGTGGTGCTGCACGACAGCGAGGACGTGCTGCATCCGCTGGAGCTGAAGTTCTTCAACTACCTGCTGCCACGCAAGGACATGATCCAGCTGCCCGTGGCCTCGCTGGAACGCGGGCTGACCGAGTGGGTCGCGGGCACCTACATGGACGAATTCGCCGAAAGCCACGGCAAGGAAATGCTGGTGCGCGAGAGCGTCGCCGGCATGGTGCCCTCGGCCGGCGTCGGCACCTGCTTCTCGCGGCGCGCGCTGCTGGCGCTGGTGGGAGCCACCCGCAACAATCCCTTCAACATCTCCAGCCTGACGGAGGACTACGACGTCGGCATGCGTCTGCAGGCGCTGGGCCTGTCGTCGATCTTCGGCATCTTTCCGGTGGAGTACCGGGTCAAGCGCAAGGGCTTCAGCGGCAAGGGACAGGACCACGAGCTGAGGGCGCCGCTGTCGGTGCGCGAATACTTTCCCGACAGCTTCCGGGCGGCCTACCGCCAGAAGTCACGCTGGGCGCTGGGCATCGGGCTGCAGGGCTGGCACCAGATCCCCTGGGGCGGCCGCACCACGGCGGCACGCTACTTCCTGCTGCACGACCGCAAAGGCGTGGTCACTTCCTTCATCGGCATCGTCGCCTACCTGCTGCTGCTGCAGTTCGTCGCCCTGCATGCCGGTGCCGAGGCCGGGTGGTGGGAACCGGTGGCGCCCGAGTTGTTCGTGCCGGGCAACGGATGGATAGGCCTGGCCTGGCTCAATGCCGGCTTCCTGGTGTTCCGCTCGGCCAGTCGCATGTACTTCACGACCCGCCTGTACGGCTGGCAGCATGGGGTGATGTCCTTGCCGCGCATGGTGGTCGGCAACTTGGTCAACTGCATGGCGGTGGGCCGGGCCTGGCGCCTGTACCTGCAGTCGGTGGTGTTCGGCAACAAGCTGGTGTGGGACAAGACGGCGCATGAATTCCCGACCGGGGAGCAGCTGGCGCGCAGCCCGCGCAAGCTCGGCGAGCTGCTGCAGACGTGGCAGGCGGTGGATGCCGACCACCTGGCCAAGGCGCTGGAGGAGCAGACCGTGAGCGGCGCGCCGCTGGGGCAGGTGCTGGTGTCGAACGGCTGGCTGGACGAGGAGACGCTGGCCGAGGCGATCGCCTACCAGGCCGACCTGCCGCGCGCGCCGCTGACGCCGGAG
>JAQGMY010000035.1 GCA_028292105.1 Ramlibacter sp. | reverse complement strand
GGCAAGCTGAGCGGAACGCTGCTGCTGCCCGACGGCGGCGGCGCTCGCCCGGTCGTGATGATGATCGCCGGCTCCGGGCCGACCGACCGCAACGGCAACAGCACGCTGCTGGCCATGGGCACGGGCTACCTCGAGCACCTGGCGCGGGCATTGGGGCAAGCAGGCATCGCCACCTTCCGCTACGACAAGCGCGGCATCGGCGAGAGCCTGCATCCGGGCTTGCGCGAGGCCGACCTGCGCTTCAGGCACATGGTCGACGACGCGGTTGCGCTCGCCCAAAGACTGCGTGGCGACGCGCGACTCGGCCGGCTGGTGATGCTGGGCCACAGCGAAGGCGCCTTGATCGCCGCGCTCGCCGCGCCGCGCGCCGGCGCGGCCGCGGTGGCGCACGTCGCGGGCGCCGGTGTCCGGGCGTCTGACCTGCTGCGGCGGCAACTGCAAAGCCTGCTGCCGCCCGACCTGCAGCCGGCCGCCCTGGCCACCCTCGCGGCACTCGAAGACGAACGACTCGTCGCCGATCCGCCCGAAGCGCTGACGCTGCTGTTTCGCCCCTCGGTGCAGCCTTACCTGATCTCCTGGTTCCGCTACGACCCGGCCGAGGTGCTGGAAGACCTGCCCTTGCCGCTGCTGCTGGTGCAGGGCACGGCCGACGCGCAGGTGCGGGTGGAAGATGCGCGCCGGGTGCATGCGGGGCGGCCCGATGCGAAGCTGCTGCTGGTGGAAGGCATGGACCACGGCCTGGCGGTGCGCGGCGACCTGCAAGGCGGCGTGCGTCAGGTGGCGGAGGCGGTGGCCGCGCTGGTGGGGGAAGTGCAGCGCGCGGCGGTTTGAGGTGGGGCGGGGGAGGTGCGCGGCGGAGCCGCACACCCTACGTGCCGTATGTCGCCGTGGTGCGCGCGGGCTGGAAGTTCGTAGGGTGTGCGGCTTCGCCGCGCACCTCCCTCCCCCCGCTACTTCTCCTTGCCCATCACCACATCCGGCAGGATCGTCACGATCTGCGGGAACACCGTGATCAGCACGATGCAGACCACCAGGCAGATGAAGAACGGAATGGCCGCCCTGGCGATCGTGTTGCTGTCCTTGCCCGTCATGTTCTGCAGCACGAACAGGTTGAAGCCCACCGGCGGCGTCACCTCGGCGATCTCCACCAGCAGCACGATGAAGATGCCGAACCACACCAGGTCGAAGCCGGCCTTCTGGATCATCGGCAGCACCACCGCGCTGGTGAGCACGATCATGCTGATGCCGTCGAGCGCGGTGCCCAGCACCAGGTAGACCACCGTCAGCACCGCGATCAGCGCGTAAGGCGACAGGTGCATGGCGTTGACCCACTCCGCCAGCTCGCGCGGGATGCCGGTGAAGGCCATGGTCTTGGTCAGGAAGGCCGCGCCGGCCAGGATGAACATGATCATGCAGCTGCTGCGCGTGGTGCCCATCAGCCCTTCGCAGAAGGTTTTCCAGGTGAGCGACTTGCTCCACCAGGCCAGACCGAGCGAGCCGACGACGCCGTAGGCCGCGCACTCGGTCGCCGTCGCCCAGCCGGCGATCAGCACCCACACGATGAAGATGATCAGCGCGCCGCAGGGAATGAGGTTGCCCGACAGCCGGATCTTTTCGCGAAAGCTGGTGGGCGGATCGGCCGGCGGCACCTGGTCCGGGTTGCGCAGGCTCCACCAGATGATGTAGCCGGAGAACAGCGCCATCAACAGGAAGCCAGGCAGGAAGCCGGCCAGGAAGATGCGGATGATCGAGGCGTCCGCGGCCACCGCGTACACCACCATCGTGATCGACGGCGGGATCAGGATGCCCAGCGTGCCGGCGGTGGCCAGCGAGCCCAGCGCGATCTTCTCGCTGTAGCCGCGCCGCAGCAGCTCCGGCAAGGCCACCTTGGAGATCGTCGCGCAGGTCGCCGCCGAAGAACCCGAGACCGAGCCGAAGATGCCGCAACCCAGGATGGTGGTGTGCATCAGGCGGCCGGGGATGCGATTGAGCCAGGGCCGCAGGCCCTCGAACATTTCCTCGCTCAGCCTGCTGCGAAACAGGATCTCGCCCATCCAGATGAACAGCGGCAGCGCCGCCAGTTCCCAGGACGCGTTCGATTCCCAGAAGGAGGAGAACAGGTTGTTGCCGGGCGAGGTGGTGGTGAAGAAGGCCTGCCCGACCCAGCCGCAGATCGCCAGCGTCATCGCGATCCACACGCCGCCCGAAAGCAGCACCATCATCACCAGCAGCAGGAGGCCGCCTATCAGGAGAATGCTCATACGTCCGAGGAGAAGTCGCCCTTGGCGTGGCGCTCTTCCACCGCGAGGACATAACTGGGTTTGCCGCCACGCAGCACGATGACGAGTTCGTCCACCACCGCAATCAGCAGCAGCACGGAGCCTATGGCGAAGCTGGCTTGCGGGATCCAGATGGGGATCGGCAGCAGGCCCTGTGCCACTTCATGGAAGGCGTAGCTCTCGTAGGTGAACTTGTTGGCCCAGAAGGCCAGGTAGGCGACCGACACCGTGGCGATCGAGAGGCACACGATCTCCAGCGCGCGGCGGGCGCGGTCGGACAGCTTTTCCATCAGCAGCCCGACGCGCACGAAGTCGCCGTGCTTGAAGGCATGCGCGATGGCGAAAAAGGAGGCGGCGGCGCAGAACCACGACACCACGTCGTTGACGGCGCCGGTGCGCACGCCCAGTTCGCGCAGGATGCTCTGGCCCACCATCAGCACGCAGATCAAGCCCACGAAAACGGCGCCGAGGGCGCCGGATACGAGGTACAGCCGGTCCAGGAATCGACGCAAACGCTGGCCTTATTTCTTGTTGAAGGCGCTGATGATGGCCGCGCCGTCCGCGCCCGCCTTCTTCTGCCAGTCGGCCAGCATGATGAGGCCGACCTGCTTCATGTCGGCCATCAGCTTGGGCGACGGCTTGACGATCTTCATGCCCTTCTCGGTCAGGGCCTTCTTGTACCACTCGTTCTTTTCTTCGGAAGCGGCCCAGCCGCGCTTTTCGGCATCGGCGGCGGCCTTGAGCACGGCCTCCTGCGTCGGCTTGTCCAGCGCGTCGAAGGCTTTCTGGTTGACGTTGATCGCGTTCTTGGGCAGCCAGGGCTGGGTGTCGTACCAGTACTTGATGCTCTCGTAGGCCTTGGAGTCGTAGCCGGTGGAGCCCGAGCTCATGTAGCTGTTGATCACCCCGGTGGCCAGCGCCTGCGTCAGTTCGGCGGCCTGGATGGTGACCGGCACCGCGCCCACCAGTTCGGCGATCTTGGCGGTGGCGGGCGAGTAGGCGCGCCACTTGAGGCCGCGCATGTCGGCCACCGACTGGATGTCCTTGTTGGCGTAGATGCCCTGCGGCGGCCAGGCCACCGTGTACAGCAGCTTCATGCCTTGCGCGCCGAGCAGCTTGTCCAGCACCGGCTTCTGCGCATTCGCCAGCTTGCGGGCGTCGGCGTAGCTGGCGGCGAGGAAGGGGATGCCATCGACGCCGTAGACCGGGTTCTCGTTCTCGAAGTTGACCAGCAGCACCTCGCCGATCTGGGCCTGGCCGCTTTGCACCGCGCGCTTGATCTCGTTGGCTTTGAACAGCGAGGCATTGGCGTGCACCTGGATCTTCAGCTTGCCGCCCGATGCCTTGTCGACGTCGTTGGCGAACTGCACCAGGTTTTCGGTGTGGAAGTTGGAGGCGGGGTAGGCGGCCGGCAGGTCCCACTTGGTCTGGGCGAAAGCGCCGGTGGCCAGGCAGGCAGCCAGCAGGGGCAGGGCGCGATGAATCTTCATGGGGGGCTCCGGGGCGGTGCGCTGATGAACGTGGACGCGAGGATAAATGCAACTTTGGTGCCAGCGCCACCGTGTTTCCCCCGGGGCTGGTGCGCAAGGCTGCGCCTTGCACACCCTACGTGGGGGTCGCCACCGACGCGTTCGGACCTGGAGACGACGTGCATGCCGAAAGCGTAGGGTGTGCAGCTTCGCTGCGCACCACCGGCCGCCACACAGGAGCCGTTCAGCCGCGAGCGATCCCTTGCCAGGCCTGCACCGCCGCCAACACCGTCTCCATCTGCACCGTATGCGCAAAGCGGAAGGCGTCGCCGTGGACAGTCTCGTCGGGGAACTCGGTGATCAACGTGACGGGCGCGCCCGGCCGCTCGACTTCGGTCACGCTGCAGGCCATGCCGTGCACCAGCTCGAAGGGCAGCCCGCCGGCGTGCTTTTCGTACAGCACCAGCTGGCGTGCATTGAATTCAACGAGCCCCGGCACGGCGGCCATCGCGGCGCCGACCTGCTCCAGCAAGGCGCGCGCCTGCCCGCCCCAGCCCGGATGGTGCCGCAGCACCAGGAAAAAGCCCTTGGGCACGGTCCACAGCTCGAAGCCCTGCGGCAGGTAGCCCGAGAGCGGCCGGGTCCATTCGTGGGCCGGGTAGCCGTGCAGGTTGACGTGCAGTTGCGCGTGCGACAGCACGATGGCCTGCTCGCGCGCCGCCCGCTCGTGCAGCGGCGGCTGGGTGCGGTATTCGATGTCGTCGCCCAGCGCGCTGTAGCGGGCCGCGTGATGCATGTGGCCCGGGTGCTGCGCGCACAACTCGTGCAGCAGCTCGTAGCCATCCGGATTTTCCAGCGGCACCACGGCGAAGTGGGCGTCGGCCTGCGCCTGCAGCGCCTGCGCGGCCCGCAGCGCGCCGACCATGCCGGAGGTTTCGTTGGCGTGCTGGCCGCCACTGAAGAACACCGGCGCGGCGCGACCCGGGTGGTAGACGCCGGCGACCCGGCGGCCCTGGCGGCTGCGCGCTTCGAAACGATGCCCTTCGATGCGATCGAGCTCGCGGGCGATCCGGCCGCTGCCGGGAGCGGTGCCCAGCTGATCCAGCGCCGTGGAGTCGTCGGCCACACAGGACGGCGCAGCCGCGGCCGACTCGAATCCGCGCAATGCGATGCGCAGCCGCGGGACATCGTCGACGATGCGCACGTCCGGCACGATC
>JAQGMY010000008.1 GCA_028292105.1 Ramlibacter sp. | reverse complement strand
GTGAAGTCGGCGATCACCTGCAGCAGCGAGCGCACTTCGATGTTCTGGAAGTTCAACGACAGCTTCTCGCCGCTGTAACCCGGGCCCTGCGTCAGCTTGCCGGGGTCGACGCGCTGGGTGCGCACTTCCACCACGAACTGGTTGTCCGACTGGTAGGCGCTGTGCTCCCAGGCGCCGCGCGGCTCGATGACCATGCGCACGCGGTCACCCTGCTGCGAGGTGCTGACGGCCTGGATCGGCGTGCCGAAGTCGGTCACGTCCATCCGGCGGCGCAGGCCTTCGGGCAGCGTCGACTTCAGGAACTCGACCACCAGGGTCTGGCCCTGCTGGCGGATGTCCACGCCGACCTGGTTGCTCGCGAGGTCGACGATCACCCGGCCGGAGCCGTCGGGGCCGCGGCGGAAGTCGAGGTCGCGCAGCGGCTGCGTGTCGCGGTTGCGACTTTCGGCGAAAGCCGGCTGCGAGGTAGGCGTGGCAGCCTGCGCCACCGGTTCCAGCGTGACGATCAGCGACTTGCCGTCGAGCTGCGTGCGGTAGTTGGTGGGGGCCTTGAGGTTCAGTACCAGCCGCGCGCGGTCGGAAGCCTGCACCACGCTCACGGACCGCAGGTTGCCGACGTTCACGTCGACCGCGTTGCGGCCCATGTTGTTGGTGGCGCCCGGCACATCCAGCGCGATGCGCGCCGGCGACTGGATCGCAAAGCCCGTGGGCGCCGCACTCAGCGCCTCCGAGAACTCGATGCGCACGACCTCGGTGCCACCCTGCATGGAACCCGTGATGTTCTCGACGGCCGGGGCCGCCTGCACCGCGCCGGACCAGGCCGCCATCAGCATCGCTGCCACGGCGCCAAGGGCGCGCCAACTCCACTCGTTTGTGTTCTTCATTTGGACTTCTCCTGCAGTTGCAGTGTCGCGTTTCGCTCGATCCATTCACCCGCCGCGTCCTGCACCAGCTCGCGCAGCACGACTTCGGTTTCGCCTACCTTCATGATCCGCCCGTAGTTCTGTCCCAGGTAGTTGCCGGCCTTGACCTGGTACAGCAGGTTGTCGACCTTCACCAGGGCGACGGGCTGGCCCTGCTTGGTCAGCGTGCCCACCATGCTCATGGAGTCGAGCGGGTAGCTTTCCAGCGGCTCCTTGCGGCGATTCAGCTCCGGCGCCAGCAGCGCGGCGCTGGCCGTGCCGGCCTGCTGCGAGTCGCGCTTGAGCGCCTGCGTCAGCTTCTGGCTGCTGAAGGGCTCCAGCGCGGCTTCCATGGTGTAGGCCTGGGGCGAGAACTGCTTCGGCTCGGGGATGGGCTGGACCTGCGGCTTGGTCTGCGCGCGTTGTTCCTGCATCCATTTCTGGACTTCCTCGTGCTCCGACGACCCGCAGGCGGAAAGCGCGACGGTGGCCGCTAGGGCGAGCAACAACTGGTGCTTCATTTCTTGGCTGCCTTCGGCCCGCTGGCCTTGCGCTGCGCCGCCACTTCCTCGGGGTCGAGGTAGCGGAAGGTCCTGGCGGTGGCGTCGAGGGACAGGGTCCCCTCGCGGCTCTGGTTGATCTCGAGGTTGTTCAGCGTGACGATGCGCGAAAGGTGCGCGATGTCGGACGCGAAGGAACCTATGTCGTGGTAGCGCCCGCTGACCTTCACCGTGATCGGCAGTTCGGCGTAGTACTCCTTGACGCTCACGCTGCCGGGGCGGAACAGGTCGAAGGTCAGGCTGCGGCCCAGGCCGGCCTGGTTGATGTCGGACAGCAGTGCGTCCATTTCCGACTTGCTGGGCAGCTGCTTTTCGAGCTGCGTCACGTATTGCTGCACCTGCTCGCGCTGCTTGCGCAGCGCGTCCAGGTTCACGGCCTGCATCAGCTTCTTCTTGTAGTCCTCGCGCAGCACGAGTTCCTTCTTCTGCTCGTTCTCGAGTTCCTCGGCCGAGGTGGTGAGCCAAACGAACCACAGCGCCACCACGATGGCGACCGCCACGGCCGCGCACATCACCGCCTTGGGGACGATGGGCCAGGAGGCGGGATCGTTGGGGTTGAGGCCCCGGAACTGCGACGCGATCTTTTCCTTGAACGCGGAGGCATCGAACTTGTTTGCGGCGGTTGCCATGTCGTGCGTCCTTATTTCTTGGCAGCCGAGGCGGGCACGCCGGCGGGCGACGGCGCGACGGCGACCTTGGCGGAAGTGGCCGCGGCGACGGGCGGCAGCAGCGGCGCGGGACCGGCCGTAGCCGATGCCGCGGCGGCCGCCGATGCAGCCTTCTGGGCCTCGCTGGCGCGAACCAGCTTGACCGTCATGCGGAAGTTGGACACCCGGCGGGTGTCACGCGGGCTCAGCACCACGTTGCCGGCCACGATCTCGACGAGTTCCGGGCGCGTCAGCCAGGGGCTGCTGTTGCTCAGGTTGCGCAGCAGCTCGGACACGCGTTCATTCGACTGCGCCACCCCGCCGATCGCGACGGTGTCGTTGGTCTGCTTCATGGTCGTGACATACACGCCGTCGGGCAGCTGGCGCGCCAGCTCGTTGAGCAGGTGCACCGGCATGTTCCGGTCGGCCTGCAGGTCTTCCACGGCCTGCTGGCGAGCGCGCAACGCGGCGATCTCTTCCTGCAGGGTGGCGATGTCCTTGATCTGGCTCTCCAGCCGCTTGATCTCGGTGGAGAGCACCAGGTTGCGGTCCTGCTGGCCGGCGATCTGCGCCGCGAACCAGAGGTAGATGCCGCCCGCAATCACGGCGCCGGCAAAGGCGGACGCGCCCAGCGCCGCATAGAACATCTCGCGGCGGCGCTTGCGCGCGGCTTCGCGGTGGGGCAACAGGTTGATCAGGATCACTGCAGGAACCTCCGCATGGCGAGGCCGCACGAGGTGAGGTACGACGGCGCTTCGCGACGGACCTTCTTCTCGCGCACGTTCTCGCCGAACTGCATGCCCTGGAACGGGTCGGCCAGGACGCAGGCGAACGAGGTCTGGGCCGTGATCGCTTCGCTCAGGCCCGGCAGCGCCGCCGATCCGCCGGCGACCATGATGTGGTCGACCCGGTTGTGTGGCGTGCTGGTGAAGAAGAACTGGAGCGCGCGGGCCACTTCCTGCGCCATGCTGTCCACGAACGGCTTCAGCACGCCGGCTTCGTAGTCTTCCGGCAGTTCGCCGCTGCGCTTCTTGCTCTCGGCCTCTTCGGGCGAGAAGCCATACTGGCGCACGATCAGCTGGGTCAGCTGGGCGCCGCCGAAGGCCTGGTCGCGGTCGTACAGCACCTCGTCGTTGCGGATCACCTGCATGCTGGTGGTGGAGGCGCCCACTTCGAACAGCGCCACCATCTGGTCCCTGCCCTCGTTCGGCAGCACGCCGATGAGGCGGCCGGCGGCGAGGCGCGATGCATACGATTCGACGTCGATGATCACCGGCTTGAGGCCGGCGGCTTCGGCGAGACCCTGGCGGTCCTGCACCTTCTCCTTGCGGGAGGCGGCGATCAGGACTTCGACGTCACCGGCCGAAGTGCTGCTGGGGCCGACCACGCAGAAGTCCAGGCTCACCTCGTCCAGCGAGAACGGGATGTACTGGTTGGCCTCGGTTTCCACCTGGATCTCCAGTTCCTGGTCGCTCATGCCGCCGGGAAGGATGATCTTCTTGGTGATCACGGCCGAGGCCGGCAGCGCCATCGCGACGTTGCGTGTACGGGTGCCGCTTTTCTTGACCACCCGGCGCATCGCTTCCGCCACCTCCTCGAACTTCTCGACGTTGCCGTCGTTGATCCAGCCGCGCTCGAGCGGCTCGATAGCGCAGCGTTCCAGGACAAAGCTGCCGTCCTTACCCCGCCCCAGCTCCACGAGCTTGACGCTGGAAGAGCTGATATCCAGCCCCAGCAGGGGGGCCGCCTGGCGGCCAAACAATGAGCCGATTGAGATCAAACCGAGTCTCCTGCACGCCCCTTGTCGAGGCGTAACGTACTTAAGATTCCACTTGAATGCTAGCAGTAACGTCCTTGTCCCACAAAGGAAAATCCGGATTGCGGCACAGCTAGCCGTTGTCAAAATCCGACGCGCTGAGCCACAATACTGCTGCGCCAGGATCACCACGGCAAGCGCCTTGCAGATGGCTTGCCGCGGAACTGCCGGACGTGTGGCGGCTCTGACACATGCATTTCTATAATGGGTCCCTACGGGCTGCCCGATGGAGTTCCATGTCTTCTGATTCCCCTTCCGAACAGCCCGGGCCCGCGCGGCGCCGCCCGGCCTGGCTACGCTTCCTGGTGCGGTTCTTCGCCTGGGTCTTCGGCCTCGCGTTCGCCATGGTGGCGGCGGCCGTCTGCGTGGCTGCGGTGGCACTGGCTGTCGCCTATCCCAATCTGCCGGACATCGGCGACCTGTCGGATTACCGCCCCAAGCTGCCGATGCGCGTGTTCAGCGCCGACGGCGTGCTGCTCGGCGAATTCGGCGAGGAGCGCCGCAACATGACGCCCATCAACGAGATCCCGCAGGTGATGAAGAACGCGGTGCTGGCGATCGAAGATGCCCGCTTCTATTCGCACAGCGGGGTCGACTACAAGGGCCTGATGCGCGCCGGCATCGCCAACCTGGGCCGCGCCAAGAGCCAGGGCGCCTCCACCATCACGATGCAGGTGGCGCGCAACGTCTATCTCTCGTCCGAGAAGACCTTCACCCGCAAGCTGTACGAGGTGCTGCTCACTTTCAAGCTGGAGCACCTGCTCTCGAAGGACCAGATCCTCGAGATCTACATGAACCAGATCTTCCTGGGCAACCGGGCCTACGGCTTCGCGGCGGCCTGCGAAACCTACTTTGGCAAGCCGCTGAAGGACATCACCATCGCCGAGTCGGCGATGCTGGCCGGCCTGCCGAAGGCGCCGTCCGCGTTCAACCCGGTGACGAACCCCAGCCGGGCCCGCTCCCGCCAGCTCTACATCATCGAGCGGATGGAGGAAAACGGCTTCATCACGGCGGAACAGGCCGAAGCGGCCAAGCGCGAAGACCTGCACGTGCGCAGCGGCATCCAGGCCATGGCCGTGCGCGCCGAGTACATCGCCGAGACCGTGCGCCAGCTGGTCTACGCCCAGTACGGCGATGAGGCCTACACCCGCGGCCTGAACGTCTTCACCACCGTCAAGGCCAATGAGCAGGAAGCGGCGTACAAGGCCCTGCGCAAGGGCATCATGGACTACGAGAAGCGCCAGATCTACCGCGGTCCCGAAGTCTTCGTCGACTTGCCGACCGATGCCAAGGAGCTGGAAGAAGCGATCGACGACGCCCTGGCCGAACACCCGGACAACGGCGACGTCATGGCTGCGGTGGTGCTGGAGGTCGGGCCGAAGAAGATCGTCGCCGTGCGCCAGAACGGCGAACGCTTCGAGATCGTCGGCGCCGGCCTGCAGGCGGCCCAGTCGGGCTTGACCGACAAGGCGCAACCCAAGATCAAGATCCGCCGCGGTGCCGTGATCCGCGTGATGAAGACGCCCAAGGACACCTGGGAGATCACCCAGCTGCCCGAAGTGGAAGGCGCTTTCGTCGCGCTCGACCCGCGCGACGGCGCGGTCCATGCCCTGGTGGGCGGCTTCGACTTCAACAAGAACAAGTTCAACCACGTGACGCAGGCCTGGCGGCAGCCGGGCTCGGGCTTCAAGCCGTTCATCTACTCCGCCGCGCTGGAGAAGGGCTTCTCGCCCACCACCATCGTCAACGACAGCCCGTTGTTCTTCGACGCCGGGGTCACCGGCGGGCAGCCCTGGGAGCCGAAGAACTACGACGGCAAGTTCGAAGGCCCCATGCCGCTGCACACCGCGCTGGCGAAGTCCAAGAACATGGTGTCCATCCGCATCCTGCAGGCGGTCGGCGCGCAGAACGCGCAGGACTGGATCACCCGCTTCGGCTTCGAGGCCGAGAAGCATCCGCCCTACCTGACGATGGCGCTGGGCGCCGGCTCGGTCACGCCGATGCAGATGGCCACGGGCTATGCGGTGTTCGCCAACGGCGGCTATCGCGTGAACCCCTGGCTCATCACGCGCATCACCGACCAGAAGGGCAAGCCGCTGGTCGAAAGCCAGCCGCCGCTGCTCAACGAGTCGATGCGTGCGATCGACGCCCGCAACGCCTTCGTGATGGATCGCCTGCTGCAGGAGGTGGCGCGGGTCGGCACCGCGGCGCGCACGCAGCGCGACCTGAAGCGGGCGGACCTGTACGGCAAGACCGGCACCACCAACGATTCGATCGACACCTGGTTCGCCGGCTTCCATCCGAGCCTGGTGGCGATCGTCTGGATGGGTTACGACAACCCGCGCTCGCTGGGCGACCGTGAAACCGGCGGCGGCCTGAGCCTGCCGGTGTGGGTCAACTTCATGGAAACCGCCTTGAAGGGCGTGCCGGTGATGGAGCCCTCGGCGCCGGAAGGCCTGGTGAACCTTGGCGGCGAGTGGTACTACGAGGAATACGCGCGCGGCAACGGCGTGGGCAGCCTGGGCCTCAGTGGTGGCGAGAACTCCGCCGGCGGCGGGGGTGGCACCGGCGAGCCGCGGGTGCCGCGCGCCGGCGGCTCCTCGGGCGAACAGTCGCCGGGCTCACCGCTGACCGACAAGAGCATGATCAACTCGGACGGCATGCCGCCGCCGCGGGCTCCCGCCGCTGCCGGCGAAGAACGCCGCAGCATCCTGGACCTGTTCCGGAACTAGGCTTTCATGGCGTGAACACGAGGGGCTCGCCGGCCTGCTGGCTGGCGTAGCGGCTCAGGTCGGCGAAGAATTCGCCCTGACCCTTGGTGTCGCGCCAGCCTTGGCCATCGAAGCGGTAGTGGAAACCGCCGGCGCGGGCGGCCAGCCAGACTTCCTGCAGCGGTTTTTGCAGGTTCACGATGATCTGGCTGCCGTCCTCGAAGCTGAGGGTGATCATCCCGCCGACCCGCTGGTTGTCGATGTCGGCCTCGGTGGTTTCGTTGATGCGGTCGCAAGCCGCCTCGACGCTGGCAAGCAGGGCCTCGGCGTGATCGAGGTATTCGAGGTCGGTCATTACAATTTCCAGATGTTCGTTTTCCAAATTCTAGTCAGCGCCCCCATGCGGCGTCGCCTGGCCGCCATTGCGGCCCTTGTGCTGGCAGGCGCCTGCGGGCAAAAGGGGCCGCTGACCCTGCCTTCGGGCGAAGCCGCGGCCGGCCGCGCCTCGCTGCCGCAGACGCTGAACCTCGCGCCCGCGCCGTCCACGGCCGTGGTGCCTGCCCAGGCTGCTTCCTCGCCGCCCACCGGCACGGCCGCACCGGTGCGCAATCCATGAGCGCCGTCCAGCTGCCCGGCGCCCCTGAACTGCACTACCGCGGCGACAGCCTCCATGTCGAGGAGGTCGCGCTGGCCGACCTGGCGCGGCAGCATGGCACGCCGCTGTTCGTCTACTCCCGGGCCTCGATGCTGGCGGCGCTCGCCGCCTACCAGCGTGGCTTCGCGGGCCGCAAGGCCAGGATCTTCTATGCGTTGAAGGCCAATTCCTCGCTGGCGATCCTGCAGGTGTTCGCGCGGGCCGGCTGCGGCTTCGACATCGTGTCGGGCGGCGAGCTGGAACGCGTGCTGGCAGCGGGCGGGCGCGGCAGCGACATCATCTTCTCCGGCGTCGGCAAGACGCCCGGCGAGATGCACCGCGCCCTCGACATCGGCATCCACTGCTTCAACGTCGAGAGCGAGGCGGAGCTGGAGGTATTGAGCGAAGTGGCCGTGCAGGCTGGCACCCGGGCGCCGGTGAGCCTGCGCGTCAACCCGGACGTCAACCCGCTGACGCACCCCTACATCTCCACCGGCCTGAAGGGCAGCAAGTTCGGCATCGCGCACAAGAACGCACTGCGCGCCTACCAGCGCGCCGCCTCGCTTCCCGGCCTGCGGGTGATCGGCATCGACTGCCATATCGGCTCGCAGATCACGCATGTGGGGCCCTACCTCGACGCGCTCGATCGCATGCTCGACCTGGTGACCGCCATCGAAGCCGCCGGCATCCCGATCGCCCACATCGACCTCGGCGGCGGCCTGGGCATTGTCTACAACGAGGAACAACCGCCGCCGGCGGATGCCCTCTGGCAACGGCTGCTGGCGCGACTGGATGCGCGCGGCTTCGGGGACCGGCAACTGATGATAGAGCCGGGCCGCTCGCTGGTCGGCAATGCCGGCGTGTGCGTGACCGAGGTGCTGTACGTCAAGCCCGGCGAGCAGAAGAACTTCTGCGTCGTCGACGCGGCAATGAACGACCTGCCGCGCCCGGCGATGTACGAGGCGTACCACCAGATCGTCCCGGTCCGGCAGACCACTCTGGCGCCGGTCGTCTATGACGTGGTGGGGCCGGTGTGCGAAAGTGGTGACTGGCTGGGCCGCGACCGCAAGCTGGCAGCCCGCTCCGGCGACCTGCTGGCCGTGCTGTCCGCGGGCGCGTACTGCATGAGCATGGCCAGCAACTACAACACGCGCGGCCGGGCCGCGGAGGTGCTGGTCGACGGTGCGCAGGTGCACCTGATCCGCAAGCGCGAAGACGTCGCCGAGATGCTGCGCAGCGAGCTGCTGCTGCCTTGACCTGTACGGCGTGCAAGCTCCGCTTGCGCACCAGCCGGCCTTGCGAACGCCGCAAGGTGCGCAGCGAAGCTGCACACCCTACGAGGAGACGGCGTGCCGCGACGCTGCCGTGCGGCGGCGCTTGCGGATCGCCTCACGTACGCGCCACCCGAGCAGCACCGCCAGGATCACGGCATACACCGCCACTTCGCCGAAGTTGTTCTTGGCCGAGCGCATCCAGAAGAAGTGCAGGATGCCCAGCAGTGCAACCGCATACACCAGCTTGTGCAGCGCCTGCCAGCGCCTGGCGCCCATCGCCTTCACGGCCCTGTTGAAGGACGTGGCGGCCAGCGGTGTCAGCAGCACGAAAGCGGCGAAACCGACCAGGATGAAGGGCCGCTTGGCGATGTCCTTGGTGATCTCCGCCAGGTCGAAGCCCTGGTCGAACCAGCTGTACCCCAGGAAGTGCAGCACCACGTAGAAGTAGGTGAAGAGCCCCAGCATCCGGCGCAGCCGCTGCAGCGTCGGCAGTCCGGCGATCACCCGCACCGGCGTGACCGCCAGCGTCAGGCACAGGAAGCGCAGCGTCCAGTCGCCCGTGGCCCGGATCAGGTGCTCTGCCGGGTTGGCGCCCAGGTTGTTCGTCAAAGCGCCATGGAGCAGCCAGGCGAATGGCAGCAGCGCGGCCACGAAGACCAGCGGCTTGGCCGCCGGGTGCATCAACGCCCGGCCCAGGTTCATTGCAGGAGTGGCAGGTTTCATCGAAGGTGGTACGCGCCTGGGGCGGCTTGCGGATGCGCTGGAGCGGGCATATTGCACTTCCTGTCGTCATTTTTGCGCAACTGGGGACCGATGCGAACTTCTGCGCCGAGGACAATCCGGCCATGGAAGACCTACGCGGCGAACTCGAACAGGCCTGTGCTCTGTTGCAGGCGTGGCTGACCGAATACGACGGCAGCAACGAAAAGCCGGTGCCACCGGCAGGCGTCCTGCACGACCCCGTCGATCTCCTGCGCAACGAGGCCGCACTGCTCACGCGCGAACTGGCCGCCGCCGGTCGCAAGGCAGCGGACTGAGCGCAAATCGCTCCTTGTTCTGACACCGCTGCCGCAGCCGGCTGGGTAAATTGGGCGCTGGGAGGCAACATTGTCAGCACCACAGTTTCGCGCCATCGACGCGGCAGCTTTCCAGCTCGCCGCCTTGCTGGAGCGCTATGAAGAGCATGTAGAACAACTCGTCCTGTCCTGGCTGGACATGGATCTGTACGCGCAGGTCGGCAGGGAAGTCGACGAGATGCGGCTGCATTGCGCCAGCCTGCCGCAGCTGTCGGTGCCGTGGGTGCACCTGCTGATCTCCCATACCGAGCTCATTCACTGCCTCTGGAAATGCAGCCCCGCGGGAGAACCCTCGCCGCTGCTGGTGGAATGCCGCGGCAAGCACGCCACCGCCATCCGCGACCTGCGCGAGAAGTGCATCTACTATTTCAGTCGCATGGAACGCGCCCACTGAGCGCGCCCCGCCGCCTCAGAAATTCTTCTTCAGGTCCATGCCGGCGTACAGCTGCCCGACCTGCGGCTCGTAGCCGTTGAACATCAAAGTCTTGCGCTTCTTGGCGAACAGCCCGTCCTCGCCGATGCGCCGCTCGGTCGACTGCGACCAGCGCGGATGGTCGACGTTCGGGTTCACGTTGGAATAGAAGCCGTACTCCTGCGCCGCCGCCTTGTTCCAGGCGGTCTTGGGCATCTGCTCGAGGAAGCGGATCTTGACGATGCTCTTGGCGCTCTTGAAGCCGTACTTCCACGGCACCACCAGCCGCACCGGGGCCCCGTTCTGGTTGGGCAGGACCTCGCCGTACATGCCGAAGGTGAGCAGCGCCAGCGGATGCATCGCCTCGTCCATGCGCAGGCCTTCCGCATACGGCCAGTCGAGCACGCGCGAGCCGACGAAGGGCATGGTCTTGGGATCGGCCAGCGAGAGGAACTCGACGAATCTGGCGTTGCCGGTGGGCTCGACCTTCTCGATCAGCCGGGCCAGCGGATAACCCACCCAGGGGATCACCATCGACCAGCCCTCGACGCAGCGCAGGCGGTAGATGCGCTCTTCCTGCGGCGCCAGCTTGACCAGGTCTTCCAGCGCGAACTTGCCCGGCTTCTTCACGGCGCCTTCGATCTCCACCGTCCAGGGTGTGGTCTTGAGCGTGTGCGCGTTCTGGGCGGGATCGCCCTTGTCGGTGCCGAACTCGTAGTAGTTGTTGTAGCTCGAGGCGTCCTTGAACTCCGTGACCTTCTCCATGGTCACGGCGCCAGCGGCGGTCGACCGCGTGCTGGCGAGCGCCGCGTGCTTGCCCGGCTTCTGGATCTGCTGCGCCAGGGCTTCGCGTTGCGCCCACGATGCCAGGGCGGCACCGGCGACGCCGGTGGCCATCCACTTCATGATCTGCCGGCGGTCCTGGTAGACGCCCTGGGGCGTGATCTCGCTGGCGATGGGGTGCTGTAAACCGTCCCGGTCCGTCCTGATCAGCATCGCGAACTCCTTCAAATGTGTGGCGTCGTCCTGGGGTACGCACGCCATTCTGGCAAGGATTCAAAAAGGGCCGAAAGCCCTTGCGCCGTCAGAGTTCGCCGTAGCTGTGCAACCCGGACAGGAACATGTTCACGCCCAGGAAGGCGAAGGTGGTGACCGCCAGGCCGACCAGGGCCCACCAGGCCGACACGGTGCCGCGCAGGCCCTTCATCAGGCGCATGTGCAGCCAGGCCGCATAGTTCAGCCAGACGATCAGTGCCCAGGTCTCCTTCGGGTCCCAGCTCCAGTAGCCGCCCCAGGCTTCGGCAGCCCAGAGCGCGCCGAGCACCGTCGCGATCGTGAAGAAGGCGAAGCCCACCGCGATGGACTTGTACATCACGTCGTCCAGGACTTCGAGTGCCGGCAAGCGCTCCGCGATGCGTTTGCGGGCGAACAGGATGCCGCCGACGATCAGCGCGGAAACCCCGAAGTACACCGTCCAGTAGCTGCTGCTGCCGGGCACCGACCTGCGGAACACCAGCGGCAACACGCACAGCACCACGCCAAGGATCCACAGCGGCGCCAGGCGGGCCCAGCGGGATTCGGTCGCATGCTGCTTGACCAGGTAAGCGAAGGCGACCATCGCGGCCAGCGAGAACGTGCCATAGCCGATGAAGTTGGCCGGCACGTGCAGCTTCATCCACCAGCTCTTGAGCGCGGGCACCAGCGGCTGGATCTCGTGCGCTTCGCGCGCCACCGAGTACCAGACCAGGAAGCCGACGGCCGCAGTCACCACCAGCATCACGAACGCGCCCATGGCGCGCGTGCCGTACTGCTCTTCGAAGTAGAGGTAGAAGGTGGTCGTCATCCAGCAGAACAGGACGAACACTTCGTAGAGGTTGCTGACCGGGATGTGCCCGATATCGGCGCCGAGCAGGTAGCTCTCGTACCAGCGCACCATGGTGCCGACCAGCGCCATCCCCACGGCGACCCACGCGAGCCTGGAGCCAAGCAGTTGCATGGTGGAAGCCTGGCCACGGCCGAACATGCCGATCCAGTAGAAGACCGTGCTCATCACCAGCAGCACGCTCATCCACAGGACCGCGGACTGGCTGGATAGAAAATACTTGAGCCAGAAGACGCTCTCGGCCCGGGCGAGGTCACCCTGGTAGGAAACGATCCCGAGCAGGGAGAAAGCCGCCACGGCGATCATCAGCACCCGCAACGGCCGCCAGAACCAGCCCAGCCAGATGCCGGCGGGCACGGCCGCCAGCAGGATGCCCTTCTCGTACACGTCCATGTGCTGGGCGTACTGCGCGAAGACATACAGGCCGCCGGCGACCACCATCGCGGCGAAGATCCAGTCGAACGGGCTGCGCTTGGCCAGGAAGCCTTCGTGCAGCGTGATGGTGGTGGTAGTAGTGGCGGTGTTCATCGCTTTTCCCCGAGCAGGGCCTCACGCAGCTTCTGGAATTCACGGTCCACATCCAGCATCTTGCGGTTGCTGGAAAGCGCCATGCGGGCCTGCGACCCCGGGTCGGCCGGGCTGAGCCACACCCAGAGCCGGCGTTCCCGAACATACAGCATCGCGAAAACCCCCAGGATCAGCAAGGCGCACCCCAGGTACACGATGTAGTGGCCGGGCGAGCGGGTCACCTGGAACACGCTGGCCTGCACCTGCTTGAAGTCCTTCAACTCGAAGGCCATCGGCACCGGGTAGGCGTAGACGTCGCTCAGGGCCAGCACGGCCTGCGTCATGAAGGCCTGCGAGCGCTCGTCGCGCGCCATCGGCTTGGCGCCGGCCTGCTCGCGACTGAGCTGCGCCAGGTGGAACAGGGCACCGTTCAGGATGCGCACCAGCACTTCGCCCGCCCGCGGCCTTTCGGCCTCGGGCACGTTGGTTTCCAGGAAGGCGGAGACCGCCTGCAAGCCGCCGGCGGGCTTGCCGCCGCCGCCTTCGGCGCCGGCGAACATCGCCAGGGCCCGGCTGGTGGAGACGGCCAGTTGCTCGGTGAGCTGCGGCTTGGCGGGATCGGTGGCTTCGCGGGCGTACCGCTGCACCGCTTCTTCCCGCATCTTGGGGTCGTTCAGCGCCGCGCGCAGCCGCAGGAAGCCGTCGAGGCCGCCGCTTTCGTCCGAAGGCAGCCGCAGGTAGCGGAAAGCTTCCGTCGGCGTGTCGCGCAGCCCCAGCAGGAAGACCGGGACGCCCTCACCCAGGTCGACCGGCAGCATGTAGTTGTGGAACTCGCGCGCCTGGCCGGCGGCATCGCGCAACTTGTAGGTGATGCTGGGGCCGACGTTGCGCAGCGTCTTCGGGCCGCCGACCTTGTTGGCGGCGCCCAGGCGGGCGTCGATCGAAGAGCGCAGGTCCACCTTGCGGGGATCCACCGCCGTGGACCCGCCGGTGAGGTTCTCGACGTTCATCACGCGCAGGCTGGTGTACTCCAGCGTCATCTTCTCGGCCCCGTCGGTCTTGCCGCGCGCCAGCTCCGTGCTGCCGCCGATCACGCCGTCGACCTCGAAGCTCTTGCCGCTGCCGTCCAGCGGCACGGCCTGCAGCTTCACGCTGGAGCCGCCGTCGTCGAAGCTCGACTGGTAGATCTCGATGCCGCGATGCCGCGCCGGGTGGTTCACCTCCACGCGGGCCGGGATCTTCTCGCCGGTCTCGCGGTCGTGGATCACGATGTCGCTGGCGAACAGTTTCGGCATGCCGGTGGAATAGTGTTCGACCACGAACTTCTTCAGCTCGATGGCGAAGGGCAGGTCCTGCAGCACGATGCCGTCGGACTGGTTCAGGAGCGCAGTGGAAGACTGCGTGCCTTCGGCCACCAGCAGGTTGCCGCGGAAGGTGGGGTTCGTGCTGGGCAAGCGATGCTGCGCCGGCACATCGGCCAGCATGCCGCCGCCGGCGTAAGGCGTCTTGCCGCCCCACAACATCTGCGCCCGCACGATCAGGTCGCCATCGAGCAAGCCGCCCAGGCAAACCAGCACGATGGCGCTGTGCGCCGCCAGGTAGCCGATCTTGTTCACGCTGCCGGCCTTGGCCGCGACCATCCAGCCGGTGCCGCGCTGCTGCAGCTTCACCTTCCAGCCGCCCTTGGACAGCGCCTGGCCGATGCGTTGCGCCTCGGCCCCGGGCGTGCCGATCAGGTCCGCTTCGGCCCGGTGGTGGAACGCCAGCAGGCTCTGCTCCCGGATGTTTTCCTTGTAGGCCTTCAGGTCGACCAGGATCTTGGGCGCGTTGCGGGCAATGCACAGGGACGTGCTCACCACCAGGAAAGCGAGGATCAGCAGGAACCACCAGGCGCTGTACACGGCGTTGAGCCTGAGCGCGCGGAACAGCTCGGCCCAGAACGGCCCGAACTGGTTGACGTAGTTGGGCAGCGGCTCGCCCTGCTTGAGCACCGTGCCGATCACGGAGGCGATGCAGATGATCGTCAGCAGCGAGATCGAAAAGCGCATCGACGCCAGCAGGTCCAGCAACAGGCGCGGCCGCGAATGGGCGGCGGGTCGGAGATCCTGGGCAAGGGCGTTCATGGATTCGGGGCGGCAGACGTAAAAAGGCGGGCCCTCCTGGGAGAGCCCGCCCCTCATTGGTGTCGAGTGTGCGCTGTTAGTTCAACAGCAGCGTCGATCTAGCGCAATCCGGAGATGTAGTCGGCGACGGCGCGGATTTCGCGGTCGTTCAACTTGCTGGCGATCTGCGACATCTGGGGGCTGTTCTTGCGCACGCCGTCGCGGAAGGCGACCAGCTGGCTGGCGGTGTAGTCGGCATGCTGCCCCGACACGCGCGGGTACTGGGCGGGGATGCCGGCGCCATTGGGGCTGTGGCAGCCGGCGCAGGCCGGCAGCGACCGGTTCTGCGCGCCGCCGCGGTAGATCTTCTCGCCGAGCGAGACCAGTTCCTTGTCGCGCGCGAAGCCGGGCTTGGCCTTCTGCGTGCCGACATAGGCGCCGATGTTCTTCATGTCCTGCTCGGTCAGCTGGGCGGCGAAGCCCTGCATGATCGGGTTCGGGCGCTTGCCGTTCTTGAACTCCTGCAGCTGCTTGATGATGTAGTCGGGATGCTGCTGCGCGAGCTTCGGGTTGGCAGGCGTGCCGGAATTGCCGCCGGCGCCGTGGCAGGCGGCGCACACCGCGGTGAACCTGGTCTCGCCAGCGGCGACATCGGGCTTGCCGGTAGGCGCGGTGGCCAGCACTGCATTGGGAGCCTGCGGCGACGGCGTCGCGGCGGCGGGCCCGGGCGTCGCAGCTGCGTTCGGCGCCGCGGGCTGCGCCGACAGGCCGGACGCGGCAGGCGCGGTGGCGCTGGCGGCGGCGGCGCTGGGGTCGGCTGCAGGTTGCGCCGGCTGCTGGGCCAGGGACGTCAAAGCGGAAACGGCCAGGACGGCGGCCAACAGCAGGGAAGCAGGCGACTTGATCACGGTATTGGAGTTTGTAAGGCGCAAAACCTCGTGATTCTACAATGTCCCACTCCGCCTTCCGCCCGCACCCCATGACCACCACGCCGGGCCCCAGCCCCTCCACCCCTTCCCCCACTGCCCAGGCCGTCGCCTGGCTGCACACGGCCCGCTTCCTCACCACCGCGCCTCGCCTCGAATTCCTGCCCGTGGCCGGCGTGCCGGAAATCGCCTTCGTCGGCCGCTCCAACGCCGGCAAGTCGACCTGCATCAACAAGCTGACCCAGCAAAAGCGGCTGGCCTTCGCCTCCAAGACCCCCGGCCGCACCCAGGCCATCAACCTGTTCACCCTGGGCAAGCAGGGCATCACGGACGCCCTGCTGGCCGACCTGCCGGGCTACGGCTATGCGGCCGTGCCCAAGGCCGACAAGTACCGCTGGCAGGAAGTGATGGCCAATTACCTGATGACGCGCGAGTCGCTGCGCGGCGTCGTGATGATGGTCGACCCGCGGCATGGCGTCGGCGAGCTCGACGAAATCCTGCTGGAGGTGATCCGGCCCCGCGTCGAGCAGGGATTGAAATTCCTGGTGCTGCTGACGAAGTCGGACAAGCTCAACCGCAGCGAGCAGAACAAGGCTCTGTCGATCGCCCAACTGCAGAGCGGCGGCGGCGAAGTCAAGCTGTTCTCCGCCCTGTCGCGCCAGGGCATCGAGGAGGCCTCGCTGCTCCTGTACCAGTGGACCCATCCGGAAACACCATGACCATCAGCACCTGGCAGCAGCCGCTGCCCCACGGCATCACCCTCAGCTGCCGCGGGACCGGCCAACGCGGCCGGCCGGTGCTGGTCTTCCTGCATGGTTTTCCGGAAGCGGCGTTCATCTGGGACGAACTGCTGGAACACTTCGCCCGACCCGAGAACGGCGGCTACCGCTGCGTGGCGCCCAACCTGCGTGGCTATGAGGACTCCAGCCAGCCGGCCGACGTGGCGGCCTATCGGCCCAAGGAACTGGTGAAGGACATCGTCGCCCTCGCCCAGGTCGAGGGGGCGCCGCTCGCCTGCCTGGTGGCGCACGACTGGGGTGGCGCCGTGGCCTGGAACTTCGCCAACCAGCACCCTGCGCTCGCGCAACGCCTGGCGATCATCAACTCGCCGCACCCGGCCACCTTCCTGCGCGGACTGCGGACCAGTCCGGCGCAGCAGAAGGCCAGCGAGTACATGAACTTCCTGATCCGGCCGGACGCCGAGCAGCTGCTGCGCGAGGACGATTACCGCCGGCTGCTGGCGTTCTTCACGCACTGGGGCGCCGCGCCCTGGCTGACCGAGGACGTGAAGGCGCAGTACCGCGCCGTCTGGGACCGCAGCCTGACCGGCGGCCTGAACTACTACCGGGCCTCGCCCCTGCGGCCGCCGCGGCCGGAGGATCCGGGCGCGGGCGCCATCACCTTGCCGAAGCAGATGGTCAGCATTGACATCCCGACGCTGGTTGTATGGGCGATGGAAGATGCCGCGTTGTTGCCGGAGTTGGTGGAGGGGCTGGACGAATACATCCCCGACCTGACGCTCGAAAAAGTGCCGGGCGCGAGCCACTGGATCATCCACGAGCGGCCGCAGTTCATCGCGCAGAAGCTGGGCGCGTTCCTGCGGGGCTAGGTGGGGGCGGGATGGTGCGCAAGGCAAGCCTTGCACACCCTACGAACACCGGCGCGGCATCTTTTCGTGACGAACACGGGGCGCGGCGTGATCCGGCGACGAGACACGGGCCGCGGCATCCTTTCGCGACGAACGGGGGCGCGGCGTGATCCGGCGACGAACACCGGGCGCGGCTGCTGCGTAGGGTGTGCAAGCTCCGCTTGCGCACCACCCGACCTCAATAAATCCCCGGCTCCCCCGGCGGACGCGTCTTGAAGCGCTTGTGCACCCAGTAGTACTGCGAAGGCATCGTGTCGATGTACTCCTGCAACCGCTGGTTCATCAAGGCGGTGTCGGCCTCGACGTCGCGCGTCGGAAAGCCTTCCCACGCGTCCATCACCTTCACTTCGTAGCCCGTCGGCGTCAGGCGCGTGATCACCGGCACCACCTTCGCCTTGCCCAGCCGGGCGAAGCGTGACAGCGACGGCACCGTGGCCGCCTGCACCCCATAGAAGGGCACGAAGATCGACTCCTCCGGACCGAAGTTCATGTCCGGCAGCAGGTACATCACGTCGCCCGCGCGCAGCGCGGAGACCAGTTCGCGCACGCCATCCGCGCGGCTCAAGGGGCGCGCGCTGCCGAAACGGTGGCGGCCCTGCAGCACCCAGGCATCCACGATCTTGTTGCTCTGCGGCGTGTAGATGCCGATGAAGCGCCGCGGCAACTGCTGCGTGAGCCCGGTGACCCCCGCGTCCATGCCGACGAAATGGGGCGCGAACACGATGGTGGGCTCGTTGCCCGCCAGTTCACGCACCGAACCGGTCAACACCACCCGGCGCCGCACCACGTCGGGATCGCCGTGCCACAGCCAGCCGCGATCCAGCCAGGCCTGCACGACGTGCACGAAGATCTCCCGGTTCACCCGCCGGCGTTCGGCTTCCGGCCACTGGGGAAAGCAGGCTCGCAGGTTGGCATCGACCACATGCCGCCGCGGCCACACCAGGAAATAGAGCAGCACACCGAAGCCGTGGCCGAGCGTCCGCACCCAGGGCAAGGGCAGCGGCGCCAGCGCCCGCATGAAGAGGATGCCCAGGCGGCTGATCAAGTGGTGGCTTCCTGGCGCGGCGCCTTGTAGCGGGCATAGCCCCACAGGTACTGCGAGGCGCCATCACGCACCAGGCGCTCCATCTGCGCATTGATCTGCGTGGCGGCCTGCACCGGATCGCTCGAGAGCTCGCCTTCCCAGGGGTGCACGTGCACGTCGTAGCCCCGGCCCCACGGCAGCCGTTCGCCCCACACCAGCAGCACGGCCGCACCGGTCTGTTGCGCCAGCCGCGCCGGCAAGGTCATGGTGTAGGCCTCGCGACCGAAGAAGGGCGCCCACACGCCCATGCCTTGCGGCGGCACCTGGTCGGGCAGCAGCCCCACCGCCTGGCCCGTCTTCAGCGCCCGCAGCATCTGGCGCACGCCCGCCAGCGTGGTCGGCACGGCGGTGAGATTGCTGCGGCTGCGGGCCGTGGCGACCACTTCGCGCAGCCACTCCTTGCGCGCCGGCCGGTAGAGCACCGTGACGGGGCCGAAGCGCTGCGCATACGACTGGGCCGTGACTTCGAAGCAGCCCAGATGTGGCGTGAGGAACACGATGCCCCGCCCTTGTGCACGCAAGGCTTCGATCGTTCCGGCGCCGAGCCAGCGCACCTGCGGCAAGTCGCCGAACCACAGGCGCGGCACCTCGGCGATCAGCTTGCCGGCCTGCGCGACCGCGGCGCGCACCTGCGAGAAGCCGTAACCGGCCTGCGCGGCATTCGCCAGGAAGCGTCTGCGGTAGGTGGGCGACAGCGCGAACGCCGTCCAGCCGAGCACGATGCCGAGGGCGTGCAGCAGGGGCAGGGGCCAACCGGAAAGCAGTTGGAAGAGGCGTTTCACAGGGGTTAGAATTTGGACGTCGCCGAGTTACAGAACTACTTGCAGGGCGACGGTAAATAAACACTGCTAAAGCGTTCGCCCAAGCTCCGGCAGAAGGCAACGCGCCTTCTCATCGCAACCGACGGAGTGTATTCAAATGGCGAACGACTTTCTTTTCACATCCGAATCCGTGTCCGAGGGACACCCGGACAAGCTGGCCGACCAGGTTTCGGACGCGATCCTCGACGCGATCTTCGAACAGGACCCGCGCAGCCGCGTGGCGGCCGAAACCCTGGCCAACACCGGCCTGGTGGTGCTCGCCGGCGAGATCACGACCAATGCGCACGTGGACTACATCCAGGTCGCGCGTGACACGATCAAGCGCATCGGCTACGACAACACCGAATACGGCATCGACTACAAGGGCTGCGCCGT
>JAQGMY010000002.1 GCA_028292105.1 Ramlibacter sp. | reverse complement strand
GGTTGCGGACTAGGGTAGAAAGCCTGATATCCAGCGGGGCGCGGACGGCGTACCTTGGCTGGACACCACCGGGCCCCAGATGGATCGACGCGGCTTCATCGAAACCTGCACCGCCGGCCTCTCCGCCGCGGCGCACCTGCCGGCGTGGGCCGGCAATGCGCGCCCGCGGGACTACGCGCGGACGCTGCTGGTCACGGACAAGGGCGAGCCCTTGCGCGCGTCCGAGCTCAAGCCGCAGACCAATTACCTGTTCCACTATCCCTTCGAGGCCACGCCGGTGTTCCTGCTGGACCTGGGACGCCCGGTGGCGGCGCACGCCCTGAGTACGCAGGACCGCAACTCCTACAGCTGGCCCGGCGGCGTGGGAAACAACCGCAGCGTCGTCGCCTTTTCGGCGATCTGCTCGCACCAGCTGGTCTACCCGACGCGGGAGGTGAGCTTCATCAGCTTTCGCAAGACCCGGGCGCATCGCGGCGTCCAGGACGGGCTGATCCACTGTTGCGCCGAGCACAGCCAGTACGACCCGGCGCGCGGCGCCGAAGTGCTGTCGGGGCCGGCGAGGCAGCCGCTGTGCGCGGTGCTGCTCGCGCACGACGCGAAGGCGGACACCTTGACGGCTTATGCGACCCTTGGCGGCGAGCTGTTCGACGAGTTCTTCCGCAAGTACGAGGTGAAGCTGTCGATCGACGTCGGGGCCAAGGCGAAGAACGCCGTCGCCGGCCCGGCGGTGGTGCGCGAGCTCGACAAGTATTGCCGCAATGCGATCCAGTGCTGAGGGAACCAACAACCGGACGCAGAAGACTCTGCGTCCGGATGTTCAAAGTTTCGCCAGCCGCTCCAGCGCACTTCTCAGCGTCTCGTCCTTCTTGGCGAAGCAAAAGCGCACCACGCCCTGGTCGTCGCCGTCCACCGTCAGCGCCGACATCGGGATCGCTGCCACGCCGAACTCGGTCGTGAGCCACTTGCAGAACTCGTCTTCCTTCAGCTGGCTCACGCCCGAGATGTCGACGCACTGGAAGTAGGTGCCTTCGGCCGGCAGCAGCTTCAGCCGGGTGCGCGCCAGTCCCTCGCGGAACAGGTCGCGTTTGCGCTGGTAGAACGCCGGCAGCTGCAGGTAAGGTTCCGGCGAGGCCATGTACGCCGCCAGCCCGTACTGCATCGGCGTGTTCACCGTGAACACATTGAACTGGTGGACCTTGCGGAATTCCGCGGTCAGCACCGCCGGCGCGGCCACGTAGCCGATCTTCCAGCCGGTCACGTGGTAGGTCTTGCCGAAGCTGGAAACGATCAGCGAGCGCGCGGCGAGCCCCGGGAAACGCGCCACGCTCTGGTGCAACTTGCCGTCGAACACCATGTGCTCGTAGACCTCGTCGCTGATCACGAACACGTCCGTGGGCGCCAGCAGGTCCTGCAGTTGCAGCATCTCCTCGCGGGTCCAGACGGTGGCGCTCGGGTTGTGCGGCGTGTTGATCACGATGGCCCGGGTGCGCGGCGACAGGGCGGCGGCGATGCGCGGGAAATCCGGCCGGAAGGTGCCGCGGGTCAGCGGCACCCGCACGACCTTGCCGCCGGCCAGCTCGATGTTGGGCACGTAGCTGTCGTAGCAGGGCTCCAGCACGATCACTTCGTCGCCCGGCTTCACGAGCGCCAGCACCGCGGTGATGATGGCCTGGGTGGCGCCGGCGGTCACGGTGATCTCGCTGGACGCGTCGTACTTGCGGCCGTACAGCGCCTCGATCTTGGCGGCGATCGCCTCGCGCAGCACCGGCACGCCCGTCATCGGCGGGTACTGGTTCAGCCCCTTGCGCATGGCGTCGTTCACCGCGTCCAGCAGCCTGGGATCGCAGTCGAAATCCGGGAAGCCCTGTCCCAGGTTCACGGCGCCTTTCTCGGCGGCCAGTGCGGACATGACGGTGAAGATGGTCAACCCCATCTTCGGGAACTTGGTGCCGACGGGCGGCGTGCGTTCGTTGGACGTGCTCATAACTCGTAGTCGTTGGCCTGGCCGCTCATGGCCTTGGCGATCAGGTTGCGGTCCAGCCGGTCGGACAGCAGTTCGGCGAAGCGGAACACAAAGTTTCGCAAATATGCGCCGCGCTTGAACGCCACCCGCGCCAGGTTGTGGCCGAACAGCGTGCCGAGCGGGCGCACCACCAGGTCGTTGTTGCTGCCGTCGTCGCGCACCGCCATCTCGGCGACGATCCCTATGCCGAGGCCCAGCCGCACGTAGGTCTTGATCACGTCCGAGTCGATCGCTTCCAGGGCGATGCGCGGCGTCAGCTTGCGTTGCGCGAAGGCGGTGTCGATGCGGGTGCGGCCGGTGAAGGACGGGTGGTAGGTCACCAGCGGTTCGGCCGCGATGTCCTCCAGCGTGATGCGCTCCTTCTTGGCCAGCGGGTGGCCCTGCGGCAGCACCAGCACGTGCTGCCATTCGTAGCAGGGCAGGGTCACGAGGTCCGGATAGTCGGACAGCGACTCGGTGGCGATGCCGATCTCCGCCACTTCGTCCATGATCATCCGCGCCACCTGGTCGGGCGAGCCCTGGTGCAGGCTGACGCTGACCTTGGGATAGTCCTCGCGCAGCTTGGCCACCGGCACCGGCAGGACGTAGCGCGCCTGCGTATGGGTGGTGGCGATCGAGAGGGTCCCGCTGTCCTGGGCGCTGAATTGCTCGCCGATGCGCTTGAGGTTGCCGACCTCCCGCATGATGAGCTCTATGCTCTTGAGCACGTGCTGGCCCGGTTCGGTGACGCGCTTGAGGCGCTTGCCGTGGCGGGCGAAGATCTCGATGCCCAGTTCTTCTTCCAGTTCGATGATCGCCTTCGACACCCCGGGTTGCGAGGTGTGCAGCGCCTTGGCGGCTTCGGTCAGGTTCAAGTTGCGCCGCACCGCCTCCTGGACGAAGCGAAACTGATGCAAATTCATATCGAATTTCTACTAAGGGAGAAATTCATTATGCCGATTCTTACTCCAGGGCCATCTTCGCGATCAATTCGACCACCCGCGCGTCCTCTCCAACAGGCTTCTGCAGCGCGAAGACGACGGCGGGATGCGCGGCCTGGAGCTGCCCCAGGATGCGGGGCAGATCCTCCCGGGCATGCCGGCCGGTGCCGAGAAACATCGGGACGATCGTGAGGCGGTCGGCGCCGGCCGCAACCAGTTCCGCTACCGCCGTCGGCAAGTCCGGCGTCTCAAGCTCCAGGTAGGCGCAGCGCACCGGCGTGCCGGGCTGCAACGCCCGCAAGCGGGTGGCGACGGTCTCCATCGGCAGCCGCCAGAGCGGATCGCGCGAGCCGTGTCCGAACAGGACGATCGCCCGCCTCATCGCCGCAGCACCAGCCAGCCGAAGGCACCCAGGGACAGCAGCGTGTACAGGAAGCCGGGCGCGCCGGCCGCCACCCACGGCAGCCAGTTCTGCAGGTTGCCGATGTAGCCGAACACGTTGTTCAGCAGGAAGAAGCTGATGCCGATCAGAACGCCGCCGAAGACGTAGCTGGTGATGCCGCCGGTGCGGAAGTGCAGGTAGGCGAAGGGCAGGGCCAGCACCACCATCACCAGGCAGGACAGCGGATAGAACACCTTGCGCCAGAACTCGATCTCATAGCGCTGCGAGGTCTGGGAGTTGGCCTCCAGGTGGCGGATGTACTGGAACAGGGCGATCGTGCTCATCCGGTCCGGCTTGAGCAAGGCGACCGACACCATCTCCTGGGTGATCTCGGTGGGCCAGCGCAGCACCGGCAAGGTGGTGCGTTCCACGCGCGGCTGCTTGCCGTCCGGGCTGATGAATTCCGTGCGGACCACGTTTTCCAGCACCCAGGCGCCTTCGGCGAAGCTGCCGCGCGGCGACTGCGTGAGAGACACGAGGAAGCCGCGCGAGTCGGCCTCGAAGATGCGCACGTTCTGCATGTGCCCGTCGGGCGTCAGCGCAAAGACATTGACGTTGTACGAGAGATAGCGCTGCCGCTCCTTGAGCCAGGCGCCGGTGGTGCCGACCGACACGCCGCCGTCCATGCGCGCCTTCAGCAGTTGGGCGGTGCGGTCGGTGAGCGGTGCCAGGTAGTCGCCCGTGGCAAAGGTCAGGATGGCGAAGCCCAGTCCCAGCACCAGCAGCGCCCGCAAGGCGCGCCAGGGGCCGAGCCCGCTGGTACGCAGGATGGTGTATTCGGAGCTCTGCGCCAACCGCGCCATCACGAAGATCGTGCCGATCAGCACCGCGATGGGCAGCAACTCGTAGAGGTGGCTTGGCAGGCGCAGGCCCACCACCAGCAGCGCCTGCGTCAGGCGGTAGGGCTGGATGCCCTTGCCCAGGTTGGGCAGTTCCTCGACCACGTCGAAGAAGAAGAACAGCGCCAGGAATCCGAGCGACACGAAGGCGACCGCATAGATCACCTCCACATAAAGCAGCCGCCGCAGCGTCTTCATGCGCGGCGCCCCCGCCGGTCCCGCAGCCAGGAGGTGAAGGCCCAGTTGTTGTGCTGCTTGGCCAGCCACAACGCGGTGATGGCGAAGGTGCCGCCATGCAGCGGCAGCAGGAAGGTGAAGAAGCCGGTACGTTCGGAAGCGATCCAGCTCTGGCCGAGGTTCAGCAGGTTGAAGTACACGACGAAGGCGAACAGCGCGAACACCAGGTTGCCGCTGCGGCCGACGCGCGGATTCACGCTGGAGACGGTGACCGCCATCAACACGAAGTTGATCGCCGCCACCGCCAGCCCGAGGCGCCATGCCAGCTCGGCCTGGTTCACCGGCGTCGGCTGCTGCAGCAGGGTGAGGGTGGAGCGGGTCTTGGCCGGCGCCGTCTCGGTGCCGGCCAGCGGCGTGCCGTTGACACGGGTGCCGTGCTGCTCGAATTCGCTGATGCGCAGGCCTTCGCCCTTGAGCGAGTTCTCCAGCCGTTGCCCGTTCTGCAGCAGCAGGAACTGCTCGTCGCCTATCGTTTCGATGCGGCCGCTGCGCGCGGAGGTGACCGTCTCCCGATCGCGTTCGATGGTGGAGATGAAGATGTTCTTGCCCGACTTGTTGTCCGGCGTGTCCTTGTCCAGGAAGAAGACGCGCCGGCCGCTGGCCGACTCCTGGAACTGCCCGGGAGCGACCCGTTCGAGGTCGCCGCGGCGGCCGTAGCGGTCCTTGAGCTCCTGCGTCTGCGAATTGGCCCAGGGCCAGATCACGAGGGCGAGCAGGCCGATCACCAGCACCACCGGCCAGGCGAACCCGAACAGCGGCCGCACGAAGGCCGAGAGGCCGCGCCCGGCGCTGAACCAGATCACCATTTCGCTGTCCCGGTACATGCGCGAGAGCGAGCCGACGATGGCGATGAACAGCGACAGGGTCAGGATCGTCGGCAGGTAGCCGAGGACCGTGTAGCCCATCACCATCATGACCTCTTCGGGGTTGACGCTGCCGCGGGTGGCGAGGCTGAGGGTGCGGATCAACGTCATGGTCATGACGATGGTCACCAGCACCACCAGCGAAGCCCCGAAACTGCGGGCCAGCTCCTTGCGAACTGTTGAATGGAATAACATCGGCGGCGAAAGCGCTTGCAGCGCGTGAACAACAAGGATTATGGACTTCGAACTCAAGACCCTCGACCTCGCAGGCGCGGCCAACGAGAAGTGCGACGTGCTGCTGGTCCTGGTGACCGAAGGTTTCAAGCCGGCCGGCGCCGACCCGCTGTCGCGCCTGGTGTCGGCGGCGCTGGCCGCCCGGGACCTGGAGGCGAAGCCGGGCAAGACGCTGCAAGCCTACCGCAGCGAAGGCATCGCCGCGCCGCGCGTGCTGATGGCGGGCGCCGGCGACGGTTCCGGCAAGCGCGTGCAGGCGGCGATGGCCGCCGCCGCCGGCCTGCTGCGCTCGGCGTCGGCCCGCAAGCTGGTGATCGTGCTGCCCCCGAACGCCGGACCGGACGCGGTGCGCGCCGCGGTCTGCGGCACGGCCGAGAGCAGCTACGTCTATGTCACCACCAAGTCCAAGCCGGAAGCGCGCGAGTTGAGGAAGGTGGTCGTCGGCGTGGCCGATGCCGGCGCCCACAAGGCCGTCTTCACCCGCGCCCGCGCCGCCGCTGTCGGCATCGAATTCGCCCGTGAACTGGGCAACCTGCCGCCCAACATCGCCACGCCCACCCGGCTGGGCGAGGAAGCGACCCGGCTGGGCAAGGACTTCGGCCTGAAGGTCGAAGTGATGGGCCCCAAGGAAGTGCTGAAGATCGGCATGGGCTCCTTCGCCAGCGTGGCCAAGGGCTCGGTGGAGCCCTTGCGCTTCATCGTGATGCGCTACGAGGGCGGCGCCCGCGGCGACGCCCCCACCGTGCTGGTCGGCAAGGGCATCACCTTCGACACCGGCGGCATCTCCATCAAGCCGTCGGCCGAGATGGACGAGATGAAGTACGACATGGGCGGCGCCGCCAGCGTGCTGGGCACATTCCGGGCACTGGTGGAACTCAAGCCCAGGCTGAACGTGGTCGGCCTGATCCCCAGTTGCGAGAACATGCCGGACGGCAGCGCGTACAAGCCGGGCGACATCCTCACCAGCCTCAGTGGCCAGACCATCGAGGTGCTGAACACCGATGCCGAGGGCCGCCTGATCCTGTGCGATGCCCTGACCTATGCCGAGCGCTTCAAGCCGCGTGCGGTGATCGACATCGCCACGCTCACCGGCGCCTGCGTGGTGGCCCTGGGGGGCGTGCGCAGCGGCATGTTCGCCAGCGACGACGAGCTGGCGCAGCAACTGCAGGATGCCGGTGACGCCGCGCTGGACCCCTGCTGGCGCCTGCCGCTGGACGACGAATACGCCGAAGGGCTCAAGACCAACTTCGCGGACGTCGCCAACGTCGCCGGGCGCGCCGGTGGCGCAGTGGTCGCGGCCAAATTCCTGCACCGCTTCACGCAGAACTATCCCTGGGCGCACCTGGACATCGCCGGCACCGCCTGGAAGGGCGGTGCGGCCAAGGGTTCCACCGGGCGGCCGGTCGGCCTGCTGCTCGAATACCTGCTGGCGCAGGAAGGGACGGCGGCCGCTCCCAAGCGCGCGTCCTCCGCCGCCGCGACACCGGTCAAGGCCCCCGCGAAGGCCGCTGCCAAGGCCGCCGGCAAAGGCAGGGGCAGGGTCGCCGCTTGAAAGCCGCGGCAGCCGCATGACCGAGGTCGCCTTCCATTTCAACGTCCCGGACAAGCTGGGGTACGCCTGCAGGTTGCTGCGCAAGGCGGCCGGCAGCGGCTCCCGCGTGGTGGTGACCGGCCAGCCCGAGCTGCTGCGCACCCTGGACACCGAGCTCTGGACCTTCTCCGCCGTGGAGTTCATCCCCCATTGCTATGCGGCGGCGGCGGACCCGCAGGTCGTGGCCGCCTCGCCCGTGGTGCTGGCGGACTCCGCCCGCGGCGCGCCGCACCAGGAGGTGCTGGTGAACCTGGGAGGAACGATCCCCGAAGGCTTCGAACGGTTCGAGCGGCTGATCGAAGTCGTCACGCAGGAAGACGACGACCGGCAACACGCGCGCACCCGCTGGAAGCACTATGCCGACCGCGGCTATGCGATCACGCGCCACGACCTGGCGTCGCGGGAAGCCCGTTGATGGCGCAAAGACCGCCGCCCCGATTCGTCCCCACGCTGACCGAGGTGGTCCACACGGCGCCGTCGCCGCTGGCGCCATCCCCTTCCATCTCGCCGGACCAGCTCGCCCAGCGGGTGCTGCAGCGGGTGGACCTGGCGCTCGATCGCCGGGTGCGCGAGGCGATCGCCACCGTGGTCCTCGAACAGACCAATGCCCTGGCGCCCTTGTTGCGCGAGCGGCTGGAAGTGGTGGTGCGCGAAGTCGTGGCACAAGCCGTGGCCGACGAGATGCAGGCGCGTCAACGCGGCTAGGAGTCTGGGCGTTTGAAAGGGGTGCCCGCCGGGCGCACCAGGCCCGCAGTTCACTGACGACCTAGACCTTTCCCTATGGTTCGGGCCTGGAAATTGCGATAACGTCGCGGCCGTTGAGCAGCTAACGGATCTCAACCCATTTCCATTTTGGAGGTTTCCATGCAATTCAAACTGAGACTGACCGTCGCCGTCGCCCTTGGCGCCGCATGCGGCCTCGCCGCCGCCCAGGACGTCGTCAAGATCGGTCACGTTGCGCCGCTGTCGGGCGCGCAGGCCCACTATGGCAAGGACAACGAAAACGGTGTCCGCATGGCCATCGAAGACCTGAACGCCCAGGGTGTCACCATCGGCGGCAAGAAGGTCACCTTGCAGATCCAGGCTGAAGACGACGCTGCCGACCCCAAGCAGGGCACCGCCGCGGCGCAGAAGCTGTGCGACGCCAAGGTCGCCGGCGTGGTCGGCCACCTGAACTCCGGCACGACGATCCCCGCCTCCAAGGTGTACAACGACTGCGGCATCCCGCACGTCACCGGCGCGGCCACCAACCCCGGCCTCACCAAGCCCGGCTACAACACCACCTACCGCATCATCGCCAACGACAACGCCCTGGGCGCTGCGCTGGCCCTGTATGCCGCCGACAAGCTCAAGCTCAAGCGGATCGCCATCATCGACGACCGTACCGCTTACGGCCAGGGCGTCGCCGAAGTGTTCAAGAAGACCGCCGCCGCGAAGGGCGCGACGATCGTCGACGAGCAGTTCACGAACGACAAGGCCACGGACTTCATGTCCATCCTGACCGCCATCAAGTCCAAGAACCCGGACGCGATCTTCTACGGCGGCATGGACCCGCAAGCCGGCCCGATGCTGCGCCAGATGGAGCAGCTGGGCATGGACAAGGTCAAGTACTTCGGCGGCGACGGCATCTGCACCTCCGAGATCGCCAAGCTGGCCGCCGGCGCCAAGACGCTGGCCAACGTGGTCTGCGCCGAAGGCGGCGCCTCGCTGGACAAGATGCCCGGTGGCAAGGCCTGGAAGGAAAAGTACGACAAGAAGTACCCGAACCAGTTCCAGGTGTACAGCCCGTACACGTACGACGCCACCTTCGTGCTGGTCGATGCCATGAAGCGCGCCAATTCGACCGACCCCAAGAAGTACATCCCCTTCCTGCAGAAGACCAACTTCAAGGGCGTGACGGCGAACATCGCCTTCGAACCCAACGGCGAGATGAAGAACGCCGCGACCACCCTGTACACGTACAAGGACGGCAAGAAGACGCCGCTGTAAGCTGCTGATCGGGGTGTGACCCGGTCGATCCGCGAGAGCCGCCTTCGGGCGGCTTTCGCTTTTGCGCAGCGCCATTCTCCATGTCGCGAGTGCGCTCCGAGGATGTAGGCGCGCTGGCGCTTTATCTGTCGGCGACGTCCTACGACCCGCGCCAGCATTGGCTTTCCGGGCCTCGGCACTTTGCTGTCGGGTTGTCGTCGACAGGTGGATTCGGTACCCTCCCACGGTCTGTTGGTCTGCCAACAGTTGCTTACTTATGGGGAATCACATGGAAGTACTGGCGAAGTCGCCCGCAGCGGAGCATCGTGACGGGGATCTGAAGATCCTTCTGAAGGCGCTGTCCGCCTTCCGCCGCGGCGAGCCCGGTGTGTCGCTGCCGTCCGAGTGGGATGGCGTCCTCGGCAAGATCGCGGTCGAATTCAACGAGCTCTCGTCGCAGACCTCGCGCACGAGCCAGCGGCTCAAGGCTGTTGCCGCGGCTCCGCATTCGGGTGCCAAGGCCGGCCGCCGGCTGGCCGACGACAAGCTCACCGGCTTCTGGCAGGAAAACGTCGGCAGCGTCAACATGCTGCTGGACGAAGCGGACCTTTCTTCCGAGCGCACCCGCACCTTGCTGGGCAGCCTGACGGAACTGCGCAAGGGCAACGTGCAGGCCGAACTGCCGCACGACTGGACCGGCCTGTTCGGCAAGGTCGCAGACGGTTTCAACGACGTCGTGGCCGAGAACGTGCGCATGTCGCAAGAACTGGCCCGCCTGTCGCGCGTCGTCGGCAAGGAAGGCAAGCTGAAGGAACGGGCGGCCATGCCCAGCGCCGGCGGCTTCTGGCGCGACTCCGCCGAGTCGATCAACTCGCTGATCTCCGACCTGGTGCACCCGACGTCCGAAGTGGCGCGCGTGATTGGCGCCGTGGCGCAGGGTGACCTGACCAAGTCCATGGCGCTGGAGGCCGACGGGCGCGCCCTCGAAGGCGAATTCCTGCGGACCGCGATGACCATCAACAAGATGGTGCAGCAGCTCGGAACCTTCTCGGCCGAAGTGACGCGCGTGGCGCGCGAAGTGGGTACCGAAGGCAAGCTGGGCGGCCAGGCCGAAGTGCAGGGCGTGGCGGGTACCTGGAAGGACCTGACGGACTCGGTGAACTCGATGGCCGGCAACCTGACGGCCCAGGTGCGCAACATCGCCGAGGTGACCAAGGCGGTTGCGGCCGGTGACCTGTCCAAGAAGATCACGGTGGACGTGAAGGGCGAGATCCTGGAGCTGAAGAACACCCTCAACACGATGGTGGACCAGCTCAACGGCTTCGCGTCCGAAGTGACGCGGGTGGCGCGCGAGGTGGGCTCCGAGGGCAAGCTGGGCGGCCAGGCCATGGTGCCGGGCGTCGCGGGCACCTGGAAGGACCTGACCGACAACGTCAACTCGATGGCATCCAACCTCACGGCGCAGGTTCGCAACATCGCCGAGGTGACCATCGCGGTGGCCAACGGCGACCTGTCCAAGAAGATCACCGTGGACGTCCGCGGCGAGATCCTGCAGCTGAAGGAAACCATCAACACCATGGTGGAACAGCTGCGGTCGTTCGCCTCCGAAGTGACGCGGGTGGCGCGCGAGGTGGGCACCGAAGGCCGCCTGGGCGTGCAGGCCGTGGTGCCCGGCGTGGCCGGCACCTGGAAGGACCTGACCGACTCGGTCAACACCATGGGCGCCAACCTCACCTCGCAGGTGCGCAACATCGCGGAAGTGACGACGGCCGTGGCGCGGGGCGACCTGAACCGCAAGATCACGGTGGACGTGAAGGGCGAGATCCTGGAGCTGAAGAACACCATCAACACGATGGTCGACCAGCTCAACGCGTTCGCCGGCGAGGTGACGCGCGTGGCGCGAGAAGTGGGCACCGAGGGCAAGCTGGGTGGCCAGGCCAAGGTGGCCGGCGTGGGCGGCACCTGGAAGGACCTGACCGACAACGTCAACTTCATGGCGTCCAACCTCACCGAGCAGGTGCGAGGCATCGTGAAGGTGGTGACTGCGGTGGCCAACGGCAACCTGACGCAGCGCCTCACCGTGCAGGCCAAGGGCGAGGTGGCGGCACTGGCCGACACCATCAACGGCATGACCGACACGCTGGCCACGTTCGCCGACCAGGTGACCAACGTGGCGCGCGAGGTGGGCGTGGAAGGGCGCCTGGGCGGCCAGGCCCACGTGCCCGGCGCGGCCGGCACCTGGAAGGACCTGACCGGCAACGTCAACCTGCTGGCGGCCAACCTCACCACCCAGGTGCG
>JAQGMY010000449.1 GCA_028292105.1 Ramlibacter sp. | reverse complement strand
GCGGGGCGCTGGCTCGCGCCGGCCCTGGGCGCGGTGGTGGCTGCGATCGGTGTCGCTACGCTGGCCGAATACGTGCTGGACGTCGATCTGCGCATCGACCAATTGCTCGTCACGGATGCGTCTGCATCCAGCACGTTTCCCGGCCGCATGTCGCCCTTCAGCGCCTGGTCGTTCGCGCTGGTGGGCCTCTGCCTCGCCAGCCGCCGCGCGCTGGCACTCGGCTGCGTGCGCGCTGTGTGCGCGCTCCAGGTGATCGCGATCGGTGCCATGTCGCTGCTTGGAAATCTGTGGAAGGCGGCGGATATCGTCAACGGCGCTTGGGTTCCCCCGGTGGCGGTGCATACGGGCTGCGCTTTCGTCCTGCTGGGGACCGCGCTGCTCATGACGGTGCACCCGCCGCGAGCCCGCAGCCCCCTGCGCCCCTCGACCCGCTCGGAAGCCAGCCTGCGGCTGTCCTTCCTGGCGATCGTGGCGGCGCTCCTCGCGTCTTCGACCTACACCTATCGCTCGGACCTCGCCTTCGTGCACTCCGCGGAGGCGGTGAACGACACCCACGTTGCGCGGCTGAACCTGGCGCGGCTCGATGCTTGCCTGGGCGAGGAGCAGGCCCTGCACGAGCACTTCCTGGCGGCCGCCTCGCGCCCCGTGTTGTCGGATCTGGCCCGCTCCGCCGCCGAGTGCCGCCGGCTTCTGCAGGATCTCGCGCCCCGGTTGGCCGACGACCGCGAATTGGCCGCCGAATTCGTCGCCACGCGAAAGGCCATCGAGCAGCATCTCGACGCGGTGGAGGGCGAACTGGCGACCGTGTCCAGCGCCGCCACGGCCGCCGCCCACCCAGCGTGGAGCGCAGGTGACAACGAGCATGCGCCGCTGCAGTTCCGGGCCCGCATCGCGGCCATGGACGCCAAATTCGCGGCCCGACTGAAACAACAGCGGGGTGCGCTGGACTCCCAGCGAACATCGATGCTGGTGTCATTGATCGTCACGCTGCTCGCCTGCATCACGATCCTGACCGTGCTCACGCGGGTGATGGTGCACAAGGTGCGCGAGAACACGCGCTCGCGCGACGAAGCGGAACGGCAGAAGCTGCTGCTGTCCGCTGTCCTCAGCTCCACCCCCGACCCGGTGGCGTATCGGGCACCCGACGGCACCTACCTCGGCGCCAACGAGGCCTACGCCCGGATGGTCGCGCGGCCCCTCAAGGACCTGCTGGGTCGCAAGATTTCAGAGGTCGTCGGACCACAAGCCGCCGCGGTTTTCGAAGCCCGGGATGAAGCGGTGCTGCTCGGGGACGAGCAGAGTCGGCACGAGGATTGGTTCACCTCCGCGGACGGGTCGCGCCAGCTGGTCGAGATCATCCGCAGCCCCCTGCGCGATGCCGGCGGACGCGTCGTCGGCGTGCTCGCGGCCGGACGGAACATGACGGACCGCAACGCCGCCAAGGAAGAGGCCTTCCGGGCACGCATGCTGGCGGAGGAAGCGACGCACCTGAAGACCGCCTTCCTGGCGAACATGAGCCACGAGATCCGCACCCCGATGACGGCCGTGTTGGGGCTGATGGAGCTCCTCGCCGCCGATCATCTCACCGCGTCGCAGCGGCGCCACGTCGAGGCGATGCGAACTTCAGGGCGGCATCTCCTGAGCATCATCAACGACATCCTCGACTTCTCGCGTCTCGAAGCCGGCAAGCTCCCGCTGGAGCGCCTCGACTTCTCGCTTCGCGTCCTGCTGGACGAGCTCAGCTCCCTGCTGCGCCCGATGGCCGACGAGCACGGGCTCGCCCTGGAGATCGCGGTGGGGCCGGAGGTACCTGCATGGCTTCGGGGCGACCGGGTGCGCCTGTGCCAGATCCTGCTGAACCTGGCGGGCAACGGCGTGAAATTCACACCCCACGGGAGCGTGCGGCTGCGGGTCGCCGCGACAGCCGGCCCCGGCCCCGATCCGCACTTGCTCTTCGAGGTGCGGGACACCGGTATCGGCATGACGCCGGAACAGCTGAACTCCTTGTTCACGCCCTTCACGCAGGCGGACCAGACCACGGCGCGCACGTATGGCGGCAGCGGGCTCGGCCTGGCCATCAGCAAGCGACTCGCCGAAGCCATGGGCGGGCGGCTGGAGGCGGACAGCGTGGTCGGTGTGGGTAGCGTGTTCCGCCTGGAAGTCGTGCTGCCGCGGGGGCGGGCCAAGATGGTGGCGCCGGCGCGCAGCCCGTTCGCTCGCGTCTTGCGCCCGTGGCGAATCCTGGTGGCCGAGGACATACAGATCAACCGCGAGATCCTGCAGGCGGCCCTCACGCGGCAAGGGCACCAGGTGGAATTCGCGGTGCACGGAGAGGATGCTTTGGAGCGGGTCCAGGCAGCCGCCTTCGACCTGGTGCTGATGGACGTGCAGATGCCCGTCATGGATGGCGTGGAGGCGACGCGGCGCATCCGGCTGCTGCCGGCGCCGCTGTGCGACATCCCGATCCTTGGCCTGACGGCCAACGTCCTGGCGACCGAGCATCAAGGCTACCTCGCCGCGGGCATGAACGAGTGCCTGACCAAGCCCATCGACTGGGCCCTGTTGGCCGACGCCATCGAGCGCCACGGCGGCGCGAAGCACCGCGCCGTCGAGGCCGCAGCCGAGTCCGTCGTGGTCGGCACCGATGCGACCGACAGCACGCTCGACATGCAGCAACTGGAATCGGTCCGCGCCGTGATGGGAACGGCGGAGCTCGAGCGCCTGATCACGCTGGCCCTGGCTGGTATCGAGGAGACCGGCCGGGCGCTCGTCATCGAGCGCTCGCTGCCCGCCGTGCAGATCCTCGCGCATACGTTGAAAGGTACCTCCGGCACGCTGGCGATGGCAGCCGTGTACCGATCGGCCGCCACCATCGAAGCGGCCGCCGCAGAGGGGCATCTCGCGGTGGAGACCATTGCAAGCTTGCAGGCCGAGATCGCCGCAACCGCGCGGGCACTGCGCGCCCTCCTGGATGACCCGCGAAAAGTCGCTTTCGCAGGCGTTGCCCACAAAGGGGCGTCCGACCCAGGCACCAGTTCTCACTGACCCGGGACATCTCACCGTGCCTTCGAGGAGCCGCGGACCGAAGGCTGGAGACGCGCTTCTCCGCCTGGCCCAAGGGTGTTGAATGCCACGATGGCCTTCCACTGTGCGGGTTCCGGGGTTTGGTAGATGTCGTCAAGAACTGACCAGACGTTGTCGGTAGGAGCACGCCCGGACAGCTGGAAGCACGACGGGTACTCCGCGACGAAGCGTGTATCGCGCAACTGGAGGAAGCCGTTGTAGTTATCGAGCGTCAATGCATACAGGCATTGCGCCTGCTTCGATGCTGCCCGGAGCGCCCTGACCTCTGAGGTGCCGCCGCCCAGGTCTGGAGAATATCCCCCTTCGTACCCGCACATCCCTGCAATGCCGAATTGCACGGCCCACGCCTTCCAGTTCCTGTGCATGATCTTCACTTTAGGAAGTGTGTACAGCCCTCCTGTGCCTTCCGAACTGCTGGCGTAAGTGTTTGCGATCCTGCTTTGAAGCTGAGGATCCTCGGAGGCAGCCGCATGCGCGACCGCGAGCTCGGCTTCGCGAGCACCCCCATAGTCGGCGGGGCTGTAGTACTGCGCGGTGGCAATATGCGTCACCCAGTCAGCAGCGCGGCTCTTGGTGTATGGCGCTTGAGGCGGAGCCGACTGGGCCACATACTTGTCTGAAGAGAGTCTCGCATTGCTGGCGGTCGTCCCGGCCGGCGTCGCCCCTGTCGCGGTTTGCACGCCGCAGAGGATCTGGAAGCGACGCTTGTCCCCAGCATAGGCGGCGCTGACTCCCTGCCCCAGTACCGACATCACTTTGCCGTACCAGTTATGGGGGTCCGGCCCCCACCCGTAAGCCTGTGCCTTCGCGAGCGCGTAACCGGTCTGCAGAAAGCCAGGCGCGACGTTCCACAGCTCGTTAGGTCCTTCGAAACGTGGAACCATCCAAGCGGGTCCCTGCGAACGGCAATACGCTGCCAGTTCCGGCATGTAGTCCGTGAGGGGATCGCACGCGAGTGCAGGCGCCACGAAATAGGGATGCGCGCCAAGCTCCGCGCAAAGGCGAACCATCAGTTCCGGCGGGCATCCGCTCATGATTCCGCAGCTTCCAAAGGCGACGTCGCCCCCGAACTTGACCCAGGCATTCAGGGCCTGGTCGTACACCAGCGTAGCCAGACTACGCCAACTGCCCCCGGCAACGAAGGAGTTTGATCCTGCCGACAGCTCCCCCGAGTACTCGTTGAGAATCCTGATCGCCCCTGTCCCGTTCACGTTCAGTGTGCAAGGACCATTGCTGTCCGCGGTGAATTTGACGATGGCCACTGCCTTGTCTGCGAGGCTGAAACCCGCCAGCTCCGCGGTGAAGTTCGACCCGTGATTGCTTGTCCGGCCGGCGTACAAGCTGGCGCGCAGTTCATCCCCCGAGTAGTAGACGTATGAAGCAGGCTTGCGCGTGGCCCACGACGTGACATTGGTTGTGTTGCCGTTTTGCCAATTGAGAAAGCGTAAGACGCCGAAATTGGCTTCCCGCAATCGCTCCTTGAACCTGACACCAAACACCTCACCCGCCGCGAGGGCATCCTCATCGTCGCGATGAAATACTTTCAGGTCGGTCACGTGAGGTGTGCCGACCTTCTGAATGCCGACGACGAATCTCGTCGCTTCAGTGGAAAACACATACCGGCCTCGGCCAAGAACGCTGGTCAGGCTGCCGCTGACGCGTACGTTCTGCATGCCCAGGAAAACAGTGCCTCTCCCCTCCCATGTAACAACATAGTGGCCGGGACGGACGGCTTGCGGCGGAACGAAGAAGACTGTGAAGACTCCGCCATTGGAGATGGATAACGGGTAACCGTTCTCGTCCAGGGCATGGGGCTCCGGCAGGCCCGTCTTGTCGAAGAACGCCCAGGATTGCGCGGTCTTCAGGCAATTGATGAAAGGGTAGTCACCACCGCTCTGGAGAAAGTTCAAATTGACTTGCGATCGACCGCCGTTCGACGCGGGGGCAACGAGTGGCGGCCCGATCGCTGTGCGTGCGTTCTCCGTCGCCGCATCGATCCTGCCGAACGGCAGTGCGAGCGCCCCTTGCACGACCAGTCTACGCCTCATGGCACTCCTTGATCTGGCGACGCCAAGGCCTCGCTGCTGCGCCCTCTGTTCTACCGATCTTAGTTCTGCACCCCAGGAAGGCCTACCTGCCTCGCTAGCTCTTTAGGGCCCTTTTTCGCTCCTCGCGCTCAGATTAAATTGCCCATGCCTGCCGCCGGCGCGCGGTCACTGTTCCCCTCCGCACAACACCGCTTTGACCACCAGCCCGCGAGACATTCCAACCCTGGACGGCTGGCGAGCCGTTGCCGTTCTCTTCGTCATCCTTTCGCACGGCTACCCCTCTCTCGAAAGCGTCGGATTCCCGAGCTTCGCTTCCCATGGGCGACTCGGCCTTCTTGGCGTCGAGATCTTTTTTGCACTCAGCGGCTACCTCATCACCACCCGGTTACTCAGAGGCGAGCAGGTCGGCGAAACGAGCGGACCGGGAATCTTCTATGTACGGCGGGCTTTCCGGATCCTTCCGGCCGCGCTCTGCTACGTGGCAGCGGTCGCTATGCTGAGTGAAGCCGGGTTCATACGCGTGGCGTGGGACCGGATTGCGCATACGGTCCTCTTCGCGGCGAACTACTCGCCTGCAGAACCGTCTTACTACCTGGGACATTTCTGGTCCTTGGCGGTGGAGGAGCACTTCTACTTGGCCTGGCCACTTGCCTTTTTCCTCCTGCCGAGGCAGCGCCTCCGCATTGCGATCGCAGTTGCGTTCGCCACGGTTGTGTGGCGAATCGTCGCTTGGAAGTTCCATCTCACGACAGAGGACACCGCGCGCTTTTTCGGGCGGACCGATATTCAGCTGGACGCCATCGCCTTCGGTGTCGTATTGGCCCTGCTGTTGGCGAAGGAGCGCTGGAGAGCACGGATCGATGCCTTCGTCATGGCCCGTCACGCGTGGGTTATCGTCCTGCTGGCATGTGTTGCGTGCGTGACCGTCAGGGCCGGCTGGAAGTCGGAGTTTTCCCTGTCCGCGGCGAATCGGCTGCTGCTGCCTCTCCTGATCTATGGCACCGTCAGGTCGCCGAACTGGGCGCTGAGCCGCCTGCTGGAATTGGCGCCCTTGCGCTTCGTCGGGCGGATCTCGTTCAGCCTGTACTTGTGGCAGCAGTTGTTCCTGGTCGCTGCAAGATCGGAAACCGGCGCGGGGGCGCTCTCGCACCTTCAGACGTTCCCATTCAACATCGCAGCCGCATTCGGCTGCGCCGTCCTCAGCTACTACCTCGTGGAGCGGCCCTGTATTCGCTGGGGGCACCACTTGGCCAGGCCGCGTCGGAAGGACGTTCTCACCGCGCCGATGCACGTGCCCACGTAGGGACCGCGCGTGCGTGGCGACGCAACGGCGCCTCAAGCCTTCACCAGACCTCTTCGAACGGCGTAGCGCGTCAGGCTGGCGACGTCACGCAGCGCCAGCCGCTCCATGATGCGGGCCCGGTGGACGTCCACGGTCTTGGGGCTGAGACCGAGCTGCTGCCCGATCTCCTTGGAAGACAGGCCGCCGGCCAGCAGCACCAGGATCTCCTTCTGGCGCTCGGTCAGTCCGTCGTCGGCCGGGGTCTCCACCCGCTCCAGGAGCAATTGCACGACGCCTGCGTTGAAGTAGCTGCCAGTCGCGGAAATGGTCCGCACCGCCTGTTGCAGCTCCTTGGGCGCCGCGTGTTTCATCAGGTATCCGTTGGCTCCGCTCGCGACCGCCCGCTGGACAAACTCCGCGGTGTCGTACATCGACAGCACCAGGATGGCGAGCGTGGGATGACGGGTGCGAATCTGCGCAACGGCCGCCAGGCCATCCATTCCCGGCATGTTGATGTCAGTGATCACCAGGTCGGGCTGGGTATGGTCCAGGACTGCAAGCAGCTCCTCGCCGGTACGGGCCTCCGCGACCACCTCCACCTCCGGCAAGAGCTCCAGGAGCGCCTGGATGCCGCCGCGCACGAGGTCGTGGTCGTCGGCGAGGACTACTTGCATGCGCCCGCCGGGTGTGCTGGTGTTCATGTTCATCCATGCTACCCGGAACGAACCTCATCGGTGCCGTCGTCCATTGGCTCGTCCCCACGTGCGCCTTGCGCGAGCGTGAAGTAGAACGACGCACCTGCGCCTTCCTGGCCCACCGCCCAGATCCGGCCGCCATGGCGGGAAATGATCCGGTGCACGTTGGCCAGGCCGATGCCTGTGCCGGGGAATTCAGATTGGGTGTGCAGCCTCTGGAAGGTGCCGAACAGCTTGTGCACGTACTCCATGGCGAATCCGGCGCCGTTGTCGCTGACACAGAAAGTGGTGACTCCTTGCGCATCTTCCGCGGCGCTGAATCGAATCTCGGCAGGCGCCCGGTTCCTGGTGAACTTCCATGCATTGCCGACGAGATTCTCCAGCGCCATCCGGAGCAGCGTCCTGTCCGCCAACGCGAAGACATCCGGCTGGACGTGCGTGACCACGTCGCGGTCCGGCTGGCGCAGCCTGAGGTCGGCCAGGATGTCTTCGACCGTGCCACTCACGTCGATGCGGGACAGCCGAATGGTGGCCTGTGAGATGCGCGCCTGGGAGAGCAGCGCCTCCACGTAGTCGTCGAGCTGCTGCGCTGCTTCACGGATCCTCGCGACGTACTTCCGTTGCCGCTCGGCTGCTGGTTCGAGCCGCTCTTCGAGGGCGCGGCCGAAGGCGTCGATCGCGGCGATGGGTGTGCGCAGGTCGTGCGCCAGGGAGTGGGCAAAAGCCCGGAGTTCGGCGTTGGCCTCCTCGAGTGCGGCGGTTCTTTCGCGCACCTTGCCCGCCAGGCTTTCGTTGAGCGCCAGGATTTCCGCCTCGTGCTTCAGGAGCTCGCTGATGTCGCGAATGACGACGCTCGCGTAAGTGATGCCGTCGCTGGCGGTGAACAGAGCCCCTGAGAGCTCGGCCTCGAACTCGGTGCCATCGCTGCGAACGAGCGTGAGCTGGCCCTTGCCCACTTCGAGAAGGCTCTCCACGCGCTGGTCATGGGGAGCGACGAGGGCGAGCCTGTCCAGTTTCCGCAGCTGTGCCTCCGTCATCCGGAACATCCGGCAAGCCGCCGGGTTGGCGGACAGGATCCTGCCGGACACCTGCTCCACCTGCACGATGGCGTCCAGGCTCGCCTCGAACAGGAGCCGGTGGCGTTCCTCGCTCTCCTGCA
>JAQGMY010000444.1 GCA_028292105.1 Ramlibacter sp. | reverse complement strand
GCGGCGGCGAGATCCAGCTCACCGACGGCATCGCGCAGCTGATCGACACCGAAGGCGTGCACGCCTATCTGTATGAAGGCAAGCGCTACGACTGCGGCGCCAAGGACGGCTTCCTCGAAGCAACCGTCGAACTGGCGCTCAAGCACCCGGAGGTCGGTGCCGGCTTTCGCGAGTACCTGCGCACCCTGAAGTTCTAGGCAGCCTTCTATGGACCGGCGGCCACCAGCGCCATGCGCTGCACCCCGGTCCAGGTGCGCCCGGGCGGCAGTTGCACCGGCTCGGCGATCACCGCCGCTTCTATGCACAACATGCGGACCCAGTCGCCCGGCGGCATGTCGCCCAGGCGGGCGGCCTTGGCCGGCCCGGGATTCCACACCACCACGTCGGCAAAGCCGTGTTGCGTCACAAGCCGCGACGGCGTGCCTGCAGCATGCAGATGCAAGGGACTGGGCACTTTTCGGTAGACCCGGTCGATCTCGCCGGAAAACTGAAGCGCCGGCGCGGCGTCCTGCTTCAGGACGTTGGCGTCGGTAGCGTCTTCGTAAGTGAGCCCGGCCAAGCCGTCCAGCGTAGCCCGGCGCACGTCCGCAACCGCCAGATACGTGTGCAGGGCGGCGGTGAAATCGAAAGGTGACCGGCCGGTGTTCGCTACCTGCAACTGCAGTTCGAGCCAGCGCGGCCCGAGCCGGATGGCAAGCACCAGGCAGAAATCATGGGACCAGGCGCCCGGCACCATCGCGGCGTCGAGCTGAAGCCGCGCCTCGGCGATGTCGGCGCCTGGGGCAGGCGGGGCCAGCAGTTCCCATCGACTGGTGCGGGCAAAACCATGCTTGGTGAGCGGCCCGCGGTCGGAGAACTGGGGAAAGCAGACCGGCGTGCCGCCGCGCACGGCCTTCCCTGGAGCCGGCTGCGACAAGGGACTGACATAGATCTGCTCCGGCTCCCCAGCCGGCTTCCACGAGAGCAACTGGGCCCCGTGCAGGCTGAGGGCCGCCGCATCTCCGGCCGCATTGTGCAGCGCAACCAGCGCCGCGCCGCTTGTGGAAGCGCTCGCGGCGCCCATGACTCAGCGCCGGCGCAGCACGTGGATGTAGTCGTCGCCGACCGTCTGCTGCTCGACGAGTTCATTGCCGGTCTGCTTGGAGAAGGCCTGGAAATCGCGCAGCGATCCGCCATCGGTGGAGACCACTTTGAGCAGTTGCCCGCTCAGCATGTCCGTCAGCGCCTTCTTGGCCTTCAGGATGGGCAGCGGGCAATTCAGCCCGCGGGTGTCGATTTCCTTGTCGATCTGCATCACTTCTCCTCAGACGCGGCCTGGCAGTTCGGCGAACTGCGGCTGGTGGCCGCGGCTGCGCAACCAGTCCGCCAACGCATACCCGGTACTGGCGGGCCAGCACCGGACCTCGTCATAGGCAAACAGCTTGTACTCGGCCAGTTCAGGCGACAGCTTGACCTCGTCGCCTTCACACACCGCATGGTAGGCGATGATGACCTGGTTCATCCGCTGGAAGTCGTAGACCCCGATCAGGTCGAGCGACGTCGCGCGCAGGCTGGTCTCTTCGGTGATCTCGCGGGCAATGCCCTCCTGCGGCGTCTCGCCCGCTTCCATGAACCCGGTGATCAGGGCGAAGAACTTGCCCGGCCATGCGGCATTGCGCGCCAGCAGGATCTTGTCCCGGTACTGGACCACCGCCGCCAGCACCGGCGTCGGGTTGTTCCAGTGCGTCCACTGGCACGCGGGGCAGCGCAGCCGCTGCTTTTCGCCGCCATCTTCCTGTTGCGAGATCCACGCCAGCGGCGTCGCGCACTGCGGACAGAAGCGGTATCCAGCCACGGCGGCGGCGCTCACGCCGGGAACACGCCGGTGGACAGATAGCGGTCGCCGCGATCGCAAACCACGAAGACGATGGTCGCGTTCTCGACCTGCCTGGCGATTTCCTGCGCGACCCAGCAGGCGCCGGCGGCGGAGATCCCCGCGAAGATCCCTTCTTCGCGGGCGAGCCGGCGGCACATTTCCTCGGCTTCGTCCTGGCTGACGGAAACCAGTTCATCGACCGTCTTCGGGTCGTAGATCTTGGGGAGGTATTCCTCGGGCCACTTGCGGATGCCCGGGATGCGCGAGCCTTCGCTGGGCTGCGCGCCGATGATGCGCACCGAAGGATTCTTCTCCTTCATGAAGTGCGAGACGCCGGTGATGGTGCCGGTCGTGCCCATCGCACTGACGAAATGGGTGATGCGGCCGCCGGTCTGTTCCCACAGTTCGGGGCCGGTGGTCTCGTAATGGATGCGCGGGTTGTCCGCGTTGGCGAACTGGTCCAGCACGCGGCCCTTGCCCTCGCGCTGCATGTTTTCAGCGAGGTCGCGGGCATATTCCATGCCCCCGCTCTTGGGCGTCAACATGAGTTCGGCCCCGAAGGCCTTCATGGTCTGCGCCCGTTCGATCGACAGGTCTTCCGGCATGATCAGCACCATGCGGTAGCCCTTGATCGCGGCTGCCATCGCCAGGGCGATGCCGGTGTTGCCTGACGTCGCTTCGATCAGCGTGTCGCCGGGCTTGATCTCTCCGCGCTCCTCGGCCCGCTTGATCATGGAAAGCGCCGGCCGGTCTTTCACGGAACCCGCCGGGTTGTTGCCTTCGAGCTTGCCGAGGACGACGTTGCCGCGCTTTTCGTTGGCGGCGGCGCCTATGCGCTGCAGGGCCACAAGTGGCGTGCCGCCAATTGCATCTTCGATGGTCGGGTAGTTCATGCCGGGGTGCATGTAACGCACTGTGCCATAATTTCTTTCCCCCTCCTTCCTGCCGGAGTGGCGAAATCGGTAGACGCAGCAGACTCAAAATCTGCCGGTGGCAACACCATCCCGGTTCGATTCCGGGCTCCGGCACCAGCACACTTTTCCCGTCGACAAAAAAAAGAACCCGCGCCTTGGCGCGGGTTCTTTCGTTACGCGGGTGCGATCAGCCGCCCGTGTAGGGCCGGGTCGGAACGGTCGTGATGGTGATGTTGTTGACCAGCACGGTGCCGTCCGGACGGATCGTGACGGACACGGTGATCACCTTGGACACGCGGGCATTCAGGGTCAGCGTGAGCGTCAGCTGGCGCGGGGTGTTGTCCGCGGGGATGCCGGCGGTCGAAACGGTCAGCGCGCAGTTGTTGATCGTCACCGTCTGGCCATTGACCAGCGGGCCGCTCGTGAAGGTGCTCGAGGTCACGCGGAACTTGCAGGAGCCGAACTCCATCACGCCGGTGGCCGTGTTGCTGCCTTCGGAGATCTTGAAGCTCTGCTGCTGCGCAGCCGCGTTGTCGGGGAGCGTGGTCGGCGGCTGGCCCGTGAAGGTCACGGTCGTCGCGCCGGTCGTGCCGAACTCGGGCACGCCGGTGTCGAAGGCGAAGTTCTGGTTCTGCACGGAGCTGATCACGGTAGCGCCGTTGGACGCCGTGATGTTGGCCGTCGCGTTGGTGCTGGCCGCCGTCACGATGTTGCCGTCGTCGCCGCCGCCGCAGCCGGCCAGAGCCAGCAAGCCGGCGAATGCCGAGATCAGGAGAATGCGTTTCTTCATGGGAATACCTCTTTGGATAGGGAGCTTGTTTCGGCGCAGCGTACCCGAATTGCAAGCACTCGTAAACGGATCGCAGCGGGAAAAGTCGTTTGCTCGAAACGGCGGAGCAGGTTTTTCGTGCCTGCCGAGGCAGGTAAGATGCCGCGCGACCACATGACACTTTTTCGACGCCGCGCCATCGCGCTCACTGCCACGTTGCTTTGTTCCACCACCGCATGGCCGGTGGATTCCACGATGACGCAGGGCGGCTTCACCGGCCTGTCGATCACCCCGAACGCGAACATCCTGGGCTGGGGCCGCTTCGACTTCGCCTACGACCGGCAATTGCCTGGGGCGGTGGACCCGACCGGGCATAACTTCGTCGCCGGTTTCGGCTTGCTTCCGAACATCGAGGTGAGTGGGCGCGTGGCCGCCAATTCGCCGATGAATGCGAATTGCTTCATCAGCGCGTGCGGCGGCATCAGGGATCTTTCCGCTTCAGTCAAGGGTGGGATCGGGCTCGACGCTGCCGGCCGTTATCGGATCGCTTTCGGCGCCGCGGACATCGGCGGCGCCGCCACGAATTTCCGTAGCTATTACGGAGTACTCACCTATGGCCTGCCCGAGGTGGAGGTCAGTGGCGGCTTCGCCCGTCGCAGCAGCACCGCGGGCGGATCGCAGTCTCCCCTCGACGGCCCTTTCGCTTCAGCGGCTTGGCAGCCCCTGCCCTGGATCCGCGGCCATGTCGAATACACGGATAGAAACGCCTGGGCGGGTGTGCGCCTGTTCGCCCCGCAGCAATGGCTGCCGGGCGGATGGTCGGCCCACATTGGCGCGACTGCGCGGCTCACCGACACGAACCTGACGCGACGCACCTGGCTGAACGCGGGCATCTCGATCCCGCTCTACCGGGTCCCGGGCCAGGCGGCCAGCAGCTTCAGTACGCCGGCCAATGGCACCCGGCCACCGATGCCGGAATACCAGGCGCAGGCGATCGCACCGCCGGCAACGCCGGCGCCGGCCGCGAGCACCTCAATCGCAGTCCCCGCCTCGGACGCCAGCCTGCAAGAACTCGCCGCCGACCTGCGCAAGCGTGGCCTCGAAGACATCTACGTGGGTCGGATGGGCGACGGCTCGATCGCCGTCCGCGCGAACAACGCCACGTACAACTGGAATTCTCTCGACGCCCTGGGCGCGGCCCTCGGTTCGGTGGCCCACGCGCTCGGCGACTCGCGCAGCGCCTACCGCCTGATCCTCACGCAGCGGCAACTGCCGTTGGTCGCGGTGACCGGACAGGCCGACTGCCTGCGCCGGTGGATCCAGGAACCGACCGCGGGCTGCGCCGCCGGCGAGTTGACGACCCCGGGTGCCGCTCCCCTCGACGCATTGCACGCGGGAGCCTCGTGGGTCGTCGAGCGGCTGCAGCCCAGCTCCCGCACCGTGCGGGTCGCGTTGACGCCGATCCTGCGCACCAACATCGCGACCGAAGCCGGGGTTCTGGACTATTCCGCTGGCGTGGGTGCGCATCTGAGCTGGCCGCTGTGGAGCGGCGCCAGCGTGGATTGGCGGGTGCAGACCCAACTGGCGGCTTCCGACGACTACAAGCGCGGCGGCGCTTTCTATCGCCGCCACATCCTGGGCGGCACCGAACGGCTGTCCTTCACCCAGACCATGCGCTTGCCCATGGAGCGATGGCTGGGCGTCACGGACCCGGTGCGCATCCGCAATGCGGGCCTGGGAGCAGTCACCGCGCAGGCGTCCGCAGGCCGCTTCGGCAGCCACTTCGACGGGGTGAGCGGGTCCGTTCGCTGGGAACCGGGTGAAGGACGCCACCGGGTGACAGCGCAAGGTGGCTGGTTCCGCAACAGCGACTTCGGTGCGATCCTCGGCGAGGCGCGTACGGCAATCCCGCTGCTGGCCACCTATCGCTACAACATCTCGCCGACCCGCACCTACGTCGAAGCGACGGGCGGCCGGTTCATGAACAACGACGGCGGCGTCCAGCTCGGAATGCGGCAGTGGTTCAGCGACGTCGCAGTGCAGGTCTACGTACGACGCACCAAGTTCTCGAACAGTGCGGCCCGCAACATGGCCGGCCTGGAGATTTCCGTGCCGATCGGTCCGCGGCGCGACATGAACCCGTCGCTGTTCCAGGTCACGGGCACGCCGCGCTTTTCGCATTACGTCGAAACGATGGTCGGCGCCGGCGCCAATGCCGTCACCACCGGTTATGGTGTGTTGCCTCCCGTACCTTCGCTCGATGCGGTCCACAATTCGGACCGTTCCGGGCTGGTGTACTTCGAGGACAACCTGCACCGCGTGCGGGAAGCGGCAAGATGAGCTGCCTT
>JAQGMY010000430.1 GCA_028292105.1 Ramlibacter sp. | reverse complement strand
CCCAGGAGCCGCTGCATGATATCCAGCACCCGTGCATCGCGTCCGACAAGTACGCGACTGGCATTGCGCCGCACGCCGGCCAGCACCTGCCGTGCCGCCGCCTCCGGCGTGGTGACCTGGAGCATGCGGTCGGACTCGCGCCGGAAGGTGTCGGCGTCCTGGCCGGTCAGGCGCTGCAGCTGCGGGTCGATGCGGCCGGCCCTGGCGATGTTGGTGGCGATGCCGCCCGGATGCACGCAGGTCACGCCGATCGCCGCCCCCTCCGCTTGCATCTCCATCCGCAGCGACTCGGTGAAGCCGCGCACCGCGAACTTGCTGGCGTTGTAGGTCGCCTGCGTGGGCATCGCGACGATGCCGAAGATGCTGGAGATGTTGACGACGTGGCCGGCGCCGCTGGCGCGCAGGTGCGGCAGGAAGGCCTGGGTGCCATGCACCACGCCCCAGAAGTTGATGCCCATGATCCACTGGAAGTCTTCCAGCCGGACCGACTCGGCGGCCGCCGCCAGGGCGACGCCGGCATTGTTGATCACGAGATTGACGCGGCCGTGCGCCTGCGCCGTTGCGTTCGCCCAGGCGAACACCGCGGCGCGATCGGCGACGTCGAGCCGCGTTGCGCCAAACGCGGCACCAAGCGCGGCCAGCTGGCGCGCCGTTTCCGCCAGCCCCGCTTCGTCGATGTCGCTGACCGCGACGGTCGCGCCGCCGCGCGCCAGTCCGAGCGCCAGCGCGCGGCCGAGGCCGGAGCCCGCCCCGGTGATCGCTGCGACCTTGCCACGCAAGTCCTGCAGCGGCGGCTTCAGATCTCCACCTTGCTACCCAGTTCCACCACGGAGTTGCTGGGCAGCTTCAGGAAGTCGGCGGCGGCGCCGGCGTTGTGGTGCATCTGCGCGAACAGCTTCTCGCGCCACTGCGACATGCCGCCACCGATGGTGGGCACCACGGTGTCGCGCGACAGGAAATAGCTGGTCGTCATCGGCTCGATCTCGCAGCCGCGGGCGCGGATCTGCTCCAGCGCGCGCGGCACGTCCGGGTCGTTCTTGAAGCCGTAGTGCAGGATCACCTGCCAGCAGTCGTGGCCCAGCGACTCGATCTCGGCGCGCCGGTCCAGGCCGACCCACGGCACCTCGTGGTTGCGCACCGTGACGAACAGGTTGTGGTCGTGCAGCACCTTGTTGTGCTTGAGGTTGTGCAGCATCGCGTTGGGCACCGCGCCGGGCTCCGCCGTCAGGAAGACGGCCGTGCCGGGCACGCGCACCGGCGGCGCCTGGAACACCGACTCGAGAAAGCTTTTCAGGTCGATCCCGTCCTCGCGCAGCTTCTCCTTGAGGATGCTGCGGCCGCGGCTCCACGTCATCATCAGCGTGAAGATCATGCAGCCGATCATCAGCGGGAACCAGCCGCCGTCCAGCAGCTTCAGCAGGTTGGAAGCGAAGAAGGTGAGGTCCACCACGAAGAAGCAGCCGGTGGCGGCGATGCACAGCACCAGCGGGTACTTCCAGCCGTAGCGGATCACGAAGAAGGTCAGGATGGTGGTGATCAGCATGTCCAGCGTCACGGCGATGCCGTAGGCGGCGCCGAGCGCGCTGGAGGAGCGAAACAGCACCACGGCCAGCACGATGGCGCCGAACAGGCCCCAGTTCACCGCCGGGATGTAGATCTGGCCGGTGTCGCGCACGCTGGTGTGCATCAGGTTCAGGCGCGGCAGGTAGCCCAGCTGCACCACCTGCTTGGTGACCGAGAAGGCGCCGGTGATCAGCGCCTGCGACGCCACCACCGTGGCCGCGGTGGCCAGCAGCACCAGCGGCAGCTGCGCCCAGTCCGGCGCCATCAGGTAGAAGGGGTTCTTCACGGCGTCCGGGCGCGACAGCAGCAGCGCGCCCTGGCCGAAGTAGTTGAGCGTGAGCGCCGGCATGACCACGCTGAACCAGGCCAGCCGGATCGGCTTCTTGCCGAAATGCCCGAGGTCGGCGTAGAGCGCCTCGGCGCCGGTCACGCACAGCACCACCGCGCCCAGGATGATGAAGGTGGTGCCGATGTGCGTGAACATGAAGCGCAGCGCGTACATCGGGTTCAGGGCGCGCAGGATCTCCGGATGTTGCGCGATGTGCGACACGCCCAGCGCCGCGATCACGACGAACCAGACCAGCGTGACCGGGCCGAAGAACTTGCCGATGCCGCCGGTGCCGCGCTTTTGCACCGCGAACAGGCAGAACAGCACCACCAGCGTGAGCGGCACCACCCAGTCCTTGAACGCCGGCGAGACGATCTCCAGGCCCTCCACGGCGGACAGCACCGAGATCGCCGGCGTGATCACGCCATCGCCGTAGAACAGCGAAGTGCCGAAGATCCCGACGGCCAGCAGCACCTTGCGCAGTCGCGGCTTGTCCTTGACCGCCTGCGACGCCAGCGCCAGCATGGCGATCAGCCCGCCTTCGCCGTTGTTGTCGGCCCGCAGCACGAGCACGACGTACTTGATCGAGACGATGACCGTCAGGGTCCAGAAGAAGATGGAGAGGATGCCGTACACGTTGGCGGGCGTGAACGGCACGTGCCCGGTCTCGAACACGGCCTTGACCGCGTAAAGGACACTGGTGCCGATGTCGCCGTAGACGACACCGATGGCGCCGATGGTCAGCGCCGCGAGGGATGATTTCGAGTTCTGCACGAACAGCCCCGTCCCGCTTCAGTCGGGCGGCAGGGTCTTGGCCTTGGATGGGGGGCTATTGTGCGCCCCGGCCGGCTTTGGCGCCCGCCGATGTTGCGGTGCACCAACCCCCGGCCGTGGATTAGTCGTAGGTCTCGGCGTCCGGGTCCGTTGCTTCCAGCTCGTAGCTGGCCGACAACATCGCCAGGCGGCCTATCACGCCGTACATGTAGAAGCGGTTCGGGGCGCTGGCGCCCGGCTTCTGACCCGGCTGCGGTAAGCGCGTACTCTCGGCGAAAGCCAGCGGCACGTAGCTGGCGCCCGGCGCGTTGAGGTTCTCGTCACTGGCCCGCTCGGCGTGCACCCGGTAGAAGCCGCCGACCACGTAGCGGTCCATCATGTAGACCACCGGCTCGGCCACGCCTTCCTGCATCCGCTCGGCAGTCAGCACGCCTTCCTGGATGATCACGTCGGTGATCGCTTCGCCGCTCTTGCCCACGGGGGGCTTGTTGCGGGGGCGCTGCCGGATCAGCTCCAGGTCTTTCACGTCCCGCACCGTCATGATGCCCAGGCCGGAGGTGCCGTTGTCGGCCTTGACCACCACGAACGGCTTCTCGTTGATGCCGTATTCCTTGTACTTCTTGCGCACCTTGGTGAGCAGCGCATCGACGTTGGCGCGCAGGCACTCCATGCCCTCTTCCCGGGCGAAGCTGAGCTCCCCGCAACGGTTGAACATGGGATTGATCAGCCACGGATCGATGCCCAGCAGCTTGCCGAAGCGCTTGGACACTTCCTCGTAGCTCTGGAAATGGCGGCTCTTGCGCCGCACCGACCAGCCCGCGTGCAGCGGCGGCAACAGGTACTGCTCGTGCAGGTCTTCCAGGATGCCCGGCGCGCCCGCCGTCAGGTCGTTGTTCAGCAGGATCGTGCAGGGGTCGAAATTCTTCAGGCCGAGCCGGCGCTTGGTGCGCACCACGGGCTCCAGTGTCACGCTCGCGCCGGTGGGCAGTTCGATGGTGGTGGGCTTCTTGATCGCCGGGTCGATCGAGCCGATCCGCACGTTCAACCCGGCCATCATGAAGATCCGCTGCAGCTGCGCCACGTTGGCCAGGTAGAACGTGCTGCCGGTCTTGTTCTCCGGGATCACCAGCAGGTTCTTGGCCTCCGGGCAGATCTTCTCGATGGCCGCCATGGCCGCCTGCACGGCCAGAGGCAGCATCTCTTCGGTCAGGTTGTGCCAGCCGCCCGGGAACAGGTTGGTGTCCACCGG
>JAQGMY010000402.1 GCA_028292105.1 Ramlibacter sp. | reverse complement strand
GTTCGACACGGAGCAGCAGTTGCGCAGCACGCTAAGAAGCTACATCCGCTTCTACAACGATCGACGGCTGCATTCATCGCTGCGATACTTGCCGCCAGCAGCCTATGAAAGCCGCATGCAGGGAGAGTCCAGTGTCAACTAAACCGGGGCAAGTTCCCACGCACCGGCACTGCGCCGCACAGCGTGTGGACGAGCCTACGCCGTGCGGCACAGTGCCAGTGCGCGCCGGTCAACGCCGACGTTAACCCTCATGCCGTCGTACAGGTGGAGTTGTCTCGCATGTAGCACCGCCAATGCGGCGGCTAGTGAGCGCTGCGAGCGCTGCGAATGTCCCGCCAGCCCGACCTACGCCCAAATCAGAAAAGCAAAGGAAACAGCGGGTGTTGTCGAGCCGGTGGACGGGCCTAAGCTAAGAGAACTCGGCCAAGCATTCGGCAGTTATCTCCGAGGGAGGCCCCTTGACAGTCCGTTCATCTCCGCCTTCGTCTTTGAGCTTCTTTTGTGGCCAATTGGAGTGGTCGTTACCCTGTTCGTCTACGCCATATGCAAATTGCTTGGAATGTTTTAAAGCTCCGGGTTAACTGGGCAATCGAGACGGACGCCCTTGGCGTCCACTCGCTGCGCTCGCAGGCGCGTGGTCGCCGCTCATTTCTACGTTAGCTCTCATGCAGATACTTCTCGCGATCGCTGGACTTATTGTGGTGGGTGCGATGCTCGGTGCGTTCATCGGAACTCAACTGGCTGGCGCGGTGATTGGTAGTTTGGTCGTGCTTTGGTTCCTTGCCTTCTTGATTGCGGCCGCATTAGGGTCGGAACCAAGCACATCGGTTTTGGGGTGGGGCTTGACCCTGGTGCTCCCAGGCGCAGGTGTTGCCATGGCAGGAGTTGCAGTAGGGCAAGGGTTGTTCAAGGGAAAGTCTGCGTCTGCAAAAAGGGGCTGATGTTGCCGCTTTCGCCACAGGCCGTAGACCGAGATGAAATCTAACTTGTCGATCGACGCGGACCCACAACAGCATGCTGCGGCTTCCCCGCTCATGTTAGTGGTCCGGTCATTTCTACGTTACACCGCATGAGTCTCGTGCAGTTGTCGCAGCCGCGTAGCGCGGCAGATCCTGTGATCGGAGTTGGCGGCGCGGCCGTCTTTGCTGCTGGAATGCTCGCAGTGGTGTGGCCCGTCGTGTCAGTCGCGACCGTACTCGCGGCTTTGGCGGGGTGGGTGACGCTGGTAGCTCTGATGTTTATCGCTGGGCGCTCCAGACAGGTCTATTTGGACTCGGATAGTCGGCGGATCATCATTGAGTGGCGCAACATTCTTCTTGCCAGGCGCCGTAAGGAGTTTCCGTTCGACCGCTTTGGCTCGGTTATCTCGTACTACGCAATCAGCAAGAGCCACGACAACTGGGTTTGTCTGGTGGAACACTCAGGCAAGCGCGGCGTTCACATTGCTTCCTTTGACTTCACATCGAAGCCCAGATCGTTCTGGGATCTCGCTCCACCAGTGGTCGAGTCGGAGAGTGCCCGGGATTTACGGGCCAAGTTGGCCTCTGCACTCGGCTTGCGAGATGATGGGTTCGTGCCTGTACGCTGGCCGGTGAAGGAGAGCAAATGAACAAACGGCCTAGCAGGTTGTTCGACGCGGGCGCACACGTGCTCCCGTGCGCTGCGCGCATTCGGCTCGTGTGCGCCGGTCAACGCCGACGTTAGACATCACAAGGAGACATCGCGTGACACTGGAATGGAAACACTCCGCCGATGGAATCGACTGGGAAGAACTGGCGGCCCTGTATCGGGCGGCGCCACTGGGCGAGAAGAAGCCGCTTCATCTGCAGAAGGTCTTCTCAAACAGCATGTTTCAATGCTTCGTCTACGAGAACAAGAAGCTGGTGGCGGTGGGTCGTGCGCTCGCCGACGGTGCGGACTGCTCGTACATCTGCGACATTGCGGTCTTGCCGAGCCATCAAGGCACAGGCCTTGGCAAGCAGGTTGTCAGCCACCTGGTTGGAATGTCACGCGATCACAAGAAGATCATCCTGTATGCGGTCCCTGGCAAAGAGCCTTTCTACCGGAAATTTGGCTTCCTGCGAATGAAGACTGCTATGGCCCTGTTCGACAATCAGCAGCAGCAGGTGGAGCGTGGCTACCTCAGTGAAGCCTAGCGGCACAGGCGAAGCCAGAACGATGGAGGCGCCGTGCGCGTGATGTCTAACAGGTCGTTCGACACGGATGCCCAGCGGCGGTCCTTCTCTTCGCTGCGGTCCTTTCCGCCGGTCGCCGGTCAACTCCAACGTTAGACCTCACTTGGAGCCATATGAGCGCGCTTGAATTGAGAATTCCTCCGCCCGTCGTCGCACTTGTCCTCGCGCTTCTCATGTGGCTGACGTCCGGGGTCGCCGGCCTGGTGCAAGTGTCGTACGCGGCCCGTGTGCTTTGCGCCGTGGCGTTGGTGTTTATTGGTCAAGGCATCAGCATCGCCGGAATGGTCGCCTTCCGCCGCGCGAAGACGACTGTGAATCCGATCAAGGCCAGTTCGGCTTCTTCTCTGGTCACACGTGGCGTGTATAGATTTACGCGCAACCCCATGTATCTGGGGCTGTTGCTTACCCTTGCCGCATGGGCGGTGTTCTTGGCAAGCCCGTTCGCCGTACTGTGGATCGCTGTGTACGTGGCTTACATCACCCGGTTCCAAATCATTCCGGAAGAGCGCGTGCTGTCAGCACTGTTCGGCGGAGCCTATGAGGCTTATAAAAAAAGAGTGCGCAGGTGGGTATGAGGTCTAACAGGTCCTTCGACGCGGACGCCCAAGTGCTTCAGTGCGCTTCGCGCACGCGCCTCCCGGTCGCCGGTCAACTCCGACGTTATGCCGCAGGCCGTAGTTGATTCGGTTTGCCTTCGAGCGCGGCTGCGTGGCGAGCGAAGCGCTCACCTCTGAGGGCCGGGGCGCACCCGGCAGATGCCCCGTGAGGTCCAGCGCCTTGAACCGCCGTCCGGGCGGAGACCGTTCCTTCTCTGTCGCCGTCTCTAGCGACTCGCCCTGTGGCAACGCTCCCCAGCGCAGTCAGGTCTTGGCCCTGACCAGCCGTAGGCCGTCGCGAGCAGGATTGATCGACGGCTCTGCGCCGTTCGTACGCCGATGCTTTCGCTTAGCCGGCCGCGCCGGTATCCTTGCGCCAACAACTGTGAGGGGGGCGCATGCATAGCGGGTCGTTCGACACGGACGCCCAGGTGCTTCAGTGCGCTTCGCGCACACGCCTCCGCGTCGCCGGTCAACTCCGACGTCATACGGCGAGTTCAATGGGCAGCTTGGAGCATTAGGCGCCCCCTGCTATCCTTTCGGAATGAAGGTTGCCGAGGTGCTCCGCCTGCTTCATGAAGATGGCTGGTATCTCGTCGCCACCCGCGGGAGCCACCGCCAGTTCAAGCACCCGAGCAAGCCTGGTCGTGTGACCGTGCCAGGAAAGCCGAGCGATGACGTGGCCCTCGGAACCCTGAACAGCATCCGGAAGCAGGCCGGGCTGAAGTGAGGCTTGTATGCGCTATGCGATCGTGATTGAAAAGGCGGAGGACAACTACTCCGCATATGTGCCTGATCTTCCGGGGTGCATTGCCACGGGCGCCACGGCCGCAGAAGTCGAGACCGAGATTCGCGAGGCCATCATCTTTCACCTGGAAGGCCTTCGTGAAGACGGCCTTCCAGTCCCTCCTGGCGAGAGCACGGTCGATTACGTGGATGTCGCCGTATAACAGGTCGTTCGACACGGACACGCAGCGGCATTGCGCCGCAAGGCGTGCTGGTGAGCGTACGCCTTGCGGCGCAATGCCACTGCGTGCCGGTCAACTCCAACGTTAGACGGCAATGGACTTCCGGCGCGCACACCCTCTGGCCTTTGCGAGCCTCGCAGCTTTGGCTGTCGCACTCGCACTGCCATTTGCCGCCTTTGAACTTCGCTTCACGCCGCGGGCAGCACTGGGTGTGGCA
>JAQGMY010000376.1 GCA_028292105.1 Ramlibacter sp. | reverse complement strand
GCGTCGAGGAACTCGCGGTCGTGGCTGATCACCACCATCGTGCCCGCATAGCGCTGCAGCCACGCTTCGAGCCACACCAGTGCATCGAGGTCCAGGTGGTTGGTGGGTTCGTCGAGCAGCAGCAGGTCCGAGGGCGACATGAGCGCGCGCGCCAGTTGCAGGCGCATGCGCCAGCCGCCGGAAAAACTGTTGACCGGCTGGTCCAGGTCTTCCACCTTGAAGCCCAGGCCGAGGATCAGCGCCTGCGCCCGCGGCGCGGCGTCATGCTCGCCGGCATCGTGCAGGTCCGAGTAGGCATGGGCGATGGCCATGCCGTCGCCCTCCACCTCGGCCTGCGCCAGCTGCGCCCGCACGCGCGCCAGCCGCGTGTCGCCGGCCAGCACGAAGTCCGTTGCCGGCTCGTCGGTCTCGGGCATGTCCTGCGCGACCTGGGCGAGCTCCCACTGGGGCGGGACCGAGAAGTCGCCCGCGTCCTCGTGGATCGAGCCGTTGAGCAGGGCGAACAGCGTCGACTTGCCGGCACCGTTGCGGCCGACCAGGCCCACCTTTTCGCCGGGGTTGATGGTGACGGACACGCCGTCGAGGAGCACCTTGGCGCTGCGGCGCAAGGTGACGTTGCGAAGTTGGATCACGGGAGCTTCTACGGATTGCGGCTCAAGGCCGCAACGACAATTGCTGGAGAGCCTCGCGGGTGAGCAAGAGGACCTGGTCGGCGCCGGCGCTGGTCTCCAGCCACACGGCTTCGAGGCGCGGGAACGCGGCCTCGAAATGGGCACGTTCGTTGCCGATTTCGAGCACCAGGACGCCATTTTCGCTCAGGTGCGATGGCCCGTCCCGCACAAGGGTACGGACGAAGTCCATGCCGTCACTGCCGCCCGCCAGCGCCAGTGCCGGTTCGGCCCGGTATTCGGCGGGCAGGGCCGCCATGCTGGCGGCGTTCACGTACGGCGGGTTGCACAGGATCAGGTCGTACGGGCCGGGCAGGCCAGCCAGGCCGTCGGACTGCAGCAGCCGGATGCGGCCGTGCAGTTCGTGCTTCTCGACGTTGACCTGCGCCACCTCCAGCGCCTCGGCCGAGATGTCCGCCGCATCCACCTGCACGTCCGGGTAGGCCATGGCGGCCAGCACGGCCAGGCTGCCGTTGCCGGTGCACAGGTCCAATACCTTCAGCGTGCGCTCCGACAGCCAGGGGTCGATGTCGCCTTCGGCCAGCAGCTCGGCGATCAGGCTGCGCGGCACGATGGCGCGTTCGTCGATGTAGAAGGGGACGCCCTGCAGCCAGGCCTCGCGCGTCAGGTAGGCAGCGGGCTTGCGGGTTTCGATCCGCTGCCGCACCAGCGCCAGCACCTCGTCCTGCTCCTGCTCGTCGAGTTCGCGTCCGGCATGCTCGTCCAGCTGGTCGAGTGGAATGCACAGGCTCCACAGCACCAGCCAGGCGGCTTCGTCATAGGCGTTGGTGGTTCCGTGGCCGAAAGCCACGCCGGCGCCGTCGAGCTCGCGGGCGGCCGCGTCCACCATCTCGGCCAGCTTCATGGCAGGCGGTCCAGCTGCTCCAGCGTGCGGCGATAGATGTCCTTGAGCGGGTCCAGGTCGGCCACGCGGATGTGTTCGTCGATCTTGTGGATGCTGGCGTTGATCGGCCCGAACTCGATCACCTGCGGGCAGATGCGCGAGATGAAGCGGCCGTCGCTGGTGCCGCCGGTGGTGGAGAGCTCGGTCTCCAGGCCGGTCACCGCGCGGATGGCGGCCTGGACCGCGCCGACCAGTTCTCCAGGCGTCGTCAGGAAGGGCTGGCCGCCCACCGTCCAGGCGAGCTCGTAGTCGAGGCCGTGGCGGTCCAGGATCTCGTGCACCCGCCTTTGCAGGTCCGCCGCGCTGCTGACGCTGGCGAAGCGGAAATTGAAGTCGATCACCACCCGGTTGGGGATGATGTTGCCGGCGCCCGTGCCGCCATGGATGTTGCTGATCTGCCAGCTGGTGGCAGGAAAGAACTCGTTGCCGCGGTCCCACTCGGTGCGCGCCATCTCGTCGAGGGCGGGCAGCGCCTTGTGGATCGGGTTCAGCCCGAGCTGCGGGTAGGCGATGTGGGCCTGGATGCCCTTGACCGTGAGCTTGCCCGTCAGGCTGCCGCGGCGGCCGTTCTTGATCATGTCGCCCAGCTTTTCCACCGACGTGGGCTCGCCGACGATGCAGAAGTCCAGCTTCTCGCCGCGCCGTTCCAGCTGCTCGCAGACGATCACGGTCCCGTCGACGCTGGGGCCTTCTTCATCGCTGGTGATGAGGAAGGCGATGCCGATCGAAGGGTCCGGCTGCCCGGCCAGGAACTCCTCGACGGCCACCGCGAAGGCGGCGATCGAGGTCTTCATGTCCGCCGCGCCGCGGCCGTAGAGCATGCCGTCGCGATGGCTGGGCACGAAGGGGTCGCTGCTCCACTGCTCCAGCGGCCCGGTCGGCACGACGTCCGTGTGGCCGGCGAAAACCAGCGTGCGGCCGCTGCGCCCCGGGCGCTTGGCCCAGAGGTTGGTCACGCGAAAATCCGCCGGCCCGCTGGCGATGGTCTCGCAGGCAAACCCCAGCGGCTTCAGCCGCGCGGCCAGGATGGACTGGCACTGCCCGTCGTCCGGGGTGACGGAGCGCTGCGCAATGAGCTGTTCGGCAAGGTGGAGTGTCTTGGACATCGCTTCAGGCCACCCGCAAAGTCGCTTGCGACTTTTGCGGGTGATGACTCTCTCAGTGTTTCACGTCCAGGGTGATCTCCGTGAACGAGGGTTCGTCGTCCAGTTCATCGTCGCCGTCTTCGGCGGTGTTCTTGTCCATGTCGACCTGCATGTTCTGCAGCCGCCATTGGAGGTTGGTCGGCGAGTCGGCGTAGGCCAGGCCTTCCTTCTTGTCGACGGTGCCGTCGAGGATCAGGCGGGCGATGTCCATCTCGAAGGTCTGCGAGCCCTCGGCCATCGACTTTTCCATCGCTTCCTTGACGCCGGAGAAATCGCCCTTCTCGATCAGCTCGGAGACCAGCTTCGAGTTCAGCATCACCTCGACCGCCGGGGCGCGGCCGCCGCTGACCGTGCGCAGCAGGCGCTGCGACACCACCGCCTTCAATGCCGCGGCCAGGTCGCCCAGCATGGTCGGACGCACTTCCACCGGGTAGAAGGAGAGGATCCGGTTGAGCGCCTGGTAGCTGTTGTTGGCGTGCATGGTGGCCAGGCACAGGTGGCCCGACTGGGCATAGGCGATGGCCGCGGACATCGTCTCGCGGTCGCGGATCTCACCGACCAGGATGACGTCGGGCGCCTGGCGCAGCGCGTTCTTCAAGGCGATCTGCATCGACTGGGTATCGCTGCCCACCTCGCGCTGGTTCACCACCGACTTCTTGTTCTTGAAGATGAATTCGACCGGGTCCTCGATGGTGAGGATGTGGCCGCTGGTGCTTTCGTTGCGGTAGTCCATCATGGCCGCCAGCGTGGTGCTCTTGCCGGCGCCGGTGGCGCCCACCATCAGCAGCAGGCCGCGCTTTTCCATGATCAGGTCGCCCAGGATCATGGGCACCGACAGCGATGCCAGCGGCGGGATCTCGGTGGCGATGTAGCGGATGACGGCCGCGACCGTGCCGCGCTGGCGCATGGCGGAGAAGCGGAAGTTGCCGGCGCCTTCGACGGCGTGCGCCATGTTCAGCTCGCCGGTCTCGTCGAGTTCCGCCATCCGGTTTTCGGGCAGCACCTCGGCCAGCAGGGCGCGCGTGGCATCGGGCGGCAGCAGCTGGTTGTTGATCGGCAGCGTCTGGCCATTGATCTTGATCATGGCCGGCGCGTGGGCCGACAGGTACACGTCCGACGCCCGCTTCTCGGACATCAACCGCAGAATCCGCTCCATCGTCCCCATAGGTGCTCCTCGGTTCGCCCGCTGGCTAGTCGCGCAGCAGGTCGTTCAAACTCGTCTTCGCGCGCGTCTGCGCGTCCACCCGCTTGACGATGATCGCTGCGTACAGGCTGTACCTGCCATTGTCCTTGGGCAGGCTTCCCGAGATCACAACGGATCCGGAGGGAATGCGGCCATATGTCACGGTGCCGGTGGAGCGGTCGTAGATCGGCGTGCTCTGGCCGATGTACACGCCCATGGAGATGACGGAGTTCTCCTCGACGATCACGCCCTCGACGATCTCCGAGCGGGCGCCGATGAAGCAGTTGTCCTCGATGATGGTCGGGTTCGCCTGCAGCGGCTCCAGCACGCCGCCCAGGCCGACGCCGCCCGACAGGTGCACATGCTTGCCGACCTGCGCGCACGAGCCCACCGTGGCCCAGGTGTCCACCATGGTGCCTTCGTCGACGTAGGCGCCGATGTTCACGTAGGAAGGCATCAGGATCGCGCCCTTGGCGATGAAGCTGCCGTGGCGGGCCACCGCGGGCGGTACCACGCGCACGCCGGTGGCGGCCATTTCCTCGGGTGACAGGTGCGAGAACTTGGTCGGCACCTTGTCGAAGAAGGCGAGGTCGCCGGCCTTCATCATCACGTTGTCGTTCAGGCGAAACGACAGCAGCACCGCCTTCTTCACCCACTGGTTCACCGTCCATTGGCCAACGCCCTGGCGGGTGGCCACGCGCAGCTTGCCGGTGTTCAATTCGCCGACGACGTGCTCCACGGCGTCCTTGACTTCCTTGGGCGCCGACTGGGCGGAGAAGCTGGCGCGGTTCTCCCACGCGGTGTCGATGATCTGCTGGAGCTGTTGGGTCATGGGAATCACTGGTTTCTGTTCTGCACGAATTGGACGATGCGCTGTGCCGCTTCCAGGCACTCGGAGGTGTCCGCCACCAGCGCCATGCGGACGCGGCCGGCGCCGGGATTCACGCCCCCCGCATCGCGTGCCAGGTAGCTCCCCGGCAGCACCGTGACATTGTATTGAGCCAGCAGGTCGCGGGCGAAGTCCGTGTCGCTTCCACGCACGCCGGCCCAGAGGTAGAAGCCGGCATCGGGCAGCCTGACGTCCAGCACCCGCTCCAGCAGCGGCGTGACCTCGGCGAACTTGCGCCGGTACTGCTCGCGGTTGTCGACAACGTGCGCCTCGTCGTTCCAGGCCAGCACGCTGGCCGCCTGCACGATCGGGCTCATGGCGCTGCCGTGGTAGGTGCGATAGAGCAGGAACTGCTTGAGCAGGGCGGCGTCGCCGGCGACGAAACCGCTGCGCAGCCCCGGCACGTTGCTGCGCTTGGACAGGCTCGTGAAGGCCACCAGGTTCCTGAAGTCGGGGCGACCGAGCCTGGCCGACGCTTCCAGGCCACCGAGCGGAGGCTCCTGGCGAAAGTAGATCTCGCTGTAGCACTCGTCCGAGGCGATGATGAAGCCGTAACGGTCCTGCAGCGCGAACAGCTTGCGCCATTCCTCCAGCGGCATCACCGCGCCGGTCGGATTGCCGGGCGAGCAGACGAAGATCAGCTGGGTGCGGGCCCAGGTCGCTTCCGGCACGCTGTCCCAGTCGACCGCGAAGTTGCGTGCCGGATCGCTGGGCGCATAGAAAACGTCGGCGCCGGCGAGCAGGGCGGCGCCTTCGTAGATTTGATAGAACGGGTTCGGGCTGACCACCACCGCCGGCCGGGTGGGGTCGATCACCGTCTGCGCGAAAGCGAACAGCGCCTCGCGCGAGCCGTTGACCGGCAGCACCTGGGTGGCAGGGTCCAGTGCGAGCCCATAGCGGCGCTGGATCCAGCCGGCGCAGGCCTGGCGCAGTGCCGGCGTTCCGGCCGTCGGCGGGTAGCCGGTCAGGTCGTCACCAGGCGTGTCCAGCGCCTTGACCAGTGCGTCCTTGATGAAGCGCGGTGTTTCGTGCTTCGGCTCGCCGATGCCCAGGCTGATGGGGCGGTAGGCCGGATCCGGCTTGACGCCGGCGAACAGGAGCCGCAACCGCTCGAAGGGGTAGGGTTGCAGGCGCGACAGCAGGGGATTCATGGCCCGATTATCCGTGCGCGGGTGATCGGTACCGTTTGGAGCCACTCGTCGTATCGAAATGCGCTACAGGTTGATCGATCCGGTACTTCGGCGCAGGGACCGCGCCACATTGGGTCCACAAGCATGTGCTTGGGCCTCCTGGATCTTCATGAAGATCGCTCTTGCTTCCATCCGCGCCCTGCAACTGGGTGCCACTTGCGCTGCGGTGTCGGCCCTTTCAGGCTGCTACGTGGTGCCGATGCAGTCGTACCCGCCGGCCACCAGCACGATGGTGATGCCGGCCGGGCCGCCGCCGCCCCTGACGTTCAGCGCCCGCCTGTATCCGGCCAACGACCTGGCGACGGCTTACGGCATGGTCGCCGCCGTGGTCACCAACGACCTGAACGGCCGGGGCCACTTCTCGACTGCCATCAACGGCGAGAACTTCAGTGGCGAGGCGACCCGAATGGCGGGTTCGCCTCGGGAAGGCGTGGCCAACGGCGCCGGCAACCGCGGCAGCTACCTGAATTGCCGCTACACGATGAATTCGCCGACGCTGGGCACCGGCAGCTGCCGCATGTCCAACGGCGCCGCGTTCACGATGCACGTGGGGAGTTGACGCTGGCCGGTGCGCAAGCGGAGCTTGCCCACCCTGCTTGGCGGCCTCGTAGGGTGTGCAAGCCGCAGGCTTGCGCACCTTCACACGGCCGGCTGGTACTTCAGGTGCCCGACGTACTGGAGCGCCTGGTGGCTGCGCACCGAGGGCACGTCGCCCTCGCGCATGTGCAGCAGGTCGGCCGGACTGAGCAGGCGCGGGTCCGCCGAGGTCAACGGCAGGCCGGCGCGCCGGTACGCTTCCAGGACGAACTGCGAGCAGAAGAAGCGGTCGCTGCGGCCCAACCCGAGTTGCATCGCCCCTATGCCCTGGAGGCAGAAATCACGCAGCAGGGAGGGCGTCAACGGCAGCTCGCATAGCTTGCGCTCGATGGAGAAGGGCGCCTGCAGCATCACGCCGACCAGGTTGTATCTTTGCCCCACGGTCTCCGCCACGAAGGCGTTCATCCGCTCGACGTGCTCCGGCCCGACGCCCGGATGGCGGAAGGCGACCGCCGTCGTTTCCTCGGCGAGGAACTCCGTCATGCCGCGGCGGCGGATCCCCTCGCCGACCGCCTCCGCGATCTGCGCCCGGCCCACGTACAGCGAAGCGTGGCTCACCGGCGCGAAGGTGATCATCCGGATGCCCAGGGAAGTCATGCCGTTGGCGGCCGACAGGATGATGTCGCCGGGCCGCAGCGCGCCCGCGTCGACGGCGAGCCCGCCGTTGCCGGGGTGCAGTGTCGAGTTCTGCAGCTGGAGGCGCGGCGTGGCGGTGGCGTCGTTCTCATCGTAGAAGCGCGTGGCGCAAGCCGTCAGCAAGGCAAGGGGGGCGGCGGCCAGCAGGCGGCGTCGGTGCAGCATGCGGCCGATTCTAGGCAGCCGTCCGGCCGCCGGCCTTGAAATCAGGCTGTGGCGGACTATTCTTGCCCGTGCCAGCCAAGGAGACCGCGATGCTGTCGGAAATGAACGTCACCACCATGCTTCCCGTGGTGGACATGGACCGGGCGCGCGCCTTCTACGAGGGCAAGCTCGGGTTTCGCCCCGACGGCGGCCCCAAGGTGGACGGCCGCTACCAGTACCACGTGGGCGGCGGCGCCACCATCGCGCTGATTCCGCGGCCCGGCGGCACCAAGGCGGAACACACGGCCCTCAGCTTCGAGGTGCGCGACATCGCGGAGCGCATCCGCAGCCTGGAGAAGGCGGGCGTGGTGTTCGAGGAATACGACATGCCCGGCCTGAAGACCGTACAGCATGTCTGCGTGCTCGGCTCGGAGAAGGCAGCCTGGTTCCGCGACACCGAAGGCAACTACCTGTGCCTGCACGAGGACGCGGGCTGACAAGCCCAGGGCCGGGTATCCGGCTCACACTTGCTGTCCGTCGCGAAAGCGCAGTTCGATACCGCCGGCGGCGCGGCCGGGCGTTGTGCCCAAAAACGTCGTTATGCGCGGGCGACTGGCGCAGCCGCCAGGCCCAGCAGCCGCATCAGTTCGCGCGCGTTGTCCGGCGCATGGCGCTTGTCCGTGTTGTCGAAGTAACAGTAGACGTCGCGGCTGCTGCGGGCGCGCGCGCGCGTGGGGCAGATCAGCCGGGCATCTTCCGGCTCGCGGCCATTGCGCCAGTCGTCGATGAAGCGGGCCCAGCGCTCCAGCTCCTGGTCGGTGTACCGGCTGTTGTAAAGCTCGGTGGAGCCGTGCAGCCGCATGTAGATGAAATCGGCGGTGACGTCCTCGTACAGCGGCCACGGCTTGGGTGTGTCGGCCACGACCCAGGCGATCTTGTACTTGCGCAGCAGACGGATGAAGTCGGGGGTGACGAAGCTGTCGTGGCGCACTTCCACCGCATGGCGGATGCGGCGGTTGCGCCCGGGCTGCAGCGAGGCGCGGCCTTCCAGGCGCTGGTCGTGCTTGCACGCGATCTTGGCCGCGTCATGGGTGCTGTTGGGCAACAGCTGGAAGAACGCCTCGAACACCTCCGGGTGGAAGCGCAGCATGGGCGGGAACTGCCACAGGATCGGACCGAGCTTGTCACCCAGCTCGAAGATCCCGGACGCAAGAAAGTTCGCCAGCGCCGCCTCGATGTTGCGCAGCTTCAGCATGTGCGTGATGTAGCGGCTGCCCTTGAACGCGAAGATGAAGCCCGGGGGCGTCTGCTCGGCCCACATCGCATAGCTGGAGGGATGCTGCAGGGAATAGAACGATCCGTTCAGCTCGAGCGATGGGAACGCGCGCGAGGCATGTTCGAGCTCGCGGCGCTGCGCCAGCCCGGGAGGATAGAAGTGGCCGCGCCACGGCGTGTAGCGCCAGCCGGAAACGCCGATCAGGACCTTGCCCGCCATGCCTTCCTTTTGCCAGAAAACGGGCGTTCCGTGGGCTGCGCGCGCCCCCCGTAACACTTGTTCGAAGCGGGCGGCCTAGTACGAAGTCGCGCGGGCGTAGGGCTGGTCTTCTTCTTCCGGGGTCTGGCAGACCTGGTGCACGAAGATCAGGGCGGCCATCCCCAGGGCCGCCATCGCCACGACGTTCGGCAGGTCCACCAGGTTCATGTAGCCGAAGCCCTGCGGAAAGGCGCCGCGGTCCTCGACCGTGCAGACGAATTCCGCCGCATGCATGCCGGTGTAGTGCATGGCGCAGACGGCGATCCCCATCACCAGGGCGGCGGCGCCGCGCATGCCCAGCGAGCTGGTGTTGAAAGCGAGCCAGAGCGCCGCGGTGGCGGCGGCGATGGCCAGCACCCCGGAGAGCAGGACGATGCCGTAGTCCCAGCGGATGTACCCGCCGATCTTCATGCCGAACATGCCCAGGTAGTGCATCACCACCACGCCCAGGCCCAGCAGCGCGCCGGCCCCGAGCAACCGGCCGGTGGTCGGGGCCTTGGCGACGAAGCCCAGGGCCATCGCGCTGGCAACGATGGCGGCGACCAGCGAAACCAGCGTCTCGACCAGCGAATAGCTGCTGGCCACGTCCAGTTTCAGCGCGAACATGCCGATGAAGTGCATGGACCAGACGCCGATGCCCCCGAGCGCCACGCCTGCCGCCACCGTGTTGCCCAGGTCGATG